>DAOUGZ010000300.1:0-26782 GCA_034428955.1 Anaerolineae bacterium
CCACTAGTTCTGAGAGGAGCGTGTTGTGAAGACGGTTATCTATGGCGCAGGCGCTATCGGCGGGACGATCGGCGGCCACCTGGCTCTGGCCGGGCACGAGGTGGCGCTCATCGGCCGGCCCCGGCATGTTGAGGCCATCCGCGCCCATGGGCTGCGCCTGGTGACGCCCAGCGGCACCCACGATCTGCGCCTGCCGGCTTTTACCTCGCCCCAAGAGGCCGGCCTGCAGCCTGAGGACCCCATCCTGCTGTGTGTAAAGGGGCAAGACACGGAAGGGGCCCTGCGTGACCTGCAAGCGGCGGCTCCGGACGTGCCGGTGTTCTGCGTGCAGAACGGGGTGCGCAACGAAGAGGCCGCCGCGCAGCGCTTTGCGCGCGTCTACGGGGTGATGGTGCGGGTGGGGGGCGTGCACCTGCAACCCGGCGAAGTGATCGCTCGCCGCGACCCGCCGGGCACGCTGGTGTTGGGCCGTTACCCCAACGGAACCGACGCGACGGTAGAGGCGGTGGCCGGGCAGTTGCGAGAAGCCGGCTTTTTGGTGCTCGTATCGCCCGACGTAATGGCCTACAAGTACGGCAAGCTCCTGGCCAACCTGGCCAACGCCGTCGGGGCCATCACGAATGCCGGCGGGCGCGATGCTGACTATCGGCGAATCGTGGAGGCGGCTGAGCAAGAGGCGCGCAGCTTGCTGGCTCAGGCGGGCATCGCCTGGGTTTCGGACGAGCAGTTGGCGCAGGAGGTGCCCGGGCTCGATGGGCCCGCGCGCGGCCAGGTGGAGGTAGAGGCCGGCAACTCGACCTGGCAGAGCCTGGCCCGGGGCCAGGGCTCGGTAGAGACCGAGTACCTGAACGGCGAGATTGTGCGCCTGGCCGGGGAGTTGAACGCAGAGGCGCCGGTCAACACCGCCCTCACGCGCATCGCGTTAGAGATGGCCGCCCGGCAAGAACGCCCGGGCAAGCACACCCCGGCCGAGCTGCGCGCTTTGCTGGGCGTGTAGCGGCCCTTGCCGGCTGCTTCAGCGGCGCCGTCTGCGTCTACCTTGTAGGCGGCTGACGGGTGTGCTGGGGAGGCGCGCATCGGCTTGCCTGCGGTAGACGCCCTCGATGATGGACGATACGGCCAGGGCAAAGAGCCCGATGCTGAGAAGCCCAACGAACAGGTCAAGGGCACGGATACCGATGGCTATGAGGGCCATGCTGGCTGCGGCCACGGCCAGCGCCACGGCCTTGAGGGCCAGGGCAGCGAGCGGTTGGGCTATGTTCACGCCTTCACCTCCGATGGTGTGCTCTGCTGTCACCCTCCCACAGGTTCCAGGAACTGCAACCACAACGGATCTTCCTCGGAAGCCACGATTCCGTCGGCAGAAAAGCCTTTGGAACCTGCGGGGAGCCGATCGCATGATAGCATGCGGGCAGGCGCCGGTCAATGCCTTTCCGCTCCCTCTCGGCGCTCGCGCTGCTCGACGCTCACGCTAACCTCGCCCAGGCCGGGCAGGTAGCGCCGCACGCGCTCCGCCAGGCGCGCAGCGAGAGCCTCCGTCTGCTCTGTTGAGAGCGCCGGATCGCACTCCCAGAGGGCGCTGATGCGCAGCTCGGAGCCGGCCTGCGAGACGGCCAAGTCGTAGCAATCGTCAGCGTGCTCCATCTCCAGGGCGATCTCGTCCGCGACCGCGCGGACCCGCTGATAGGTGCTTTCATCCGCTGTCGCTGCTTCCTCCACAGCCCCGCTCCGTTCGACATGGACATCCACATCGGCCAGCTCGGGAATGGCTCGCTGCAGCACCTCCTGCAAGCGCCCTGCCAGTGCATGCACCTCATCGCCGGAGAGGGGGCGGGCCACCTGCAGGTGTATGGTGGCATACAGGCGGCCGTCGGGTAGGTCGTGGGCTTGCACGCCATATACCCGCGCCTCCGGCAGTTGAGCCGCAGCCTGGCGGAGGCGGTCGTTCAGATCCCGGTGCCTGTCCTCCGGGCCCTCGGCCGGCTCGATGTGCACGACGGCGTCGTGCAGCCCCTCGATCTCGGCAAAGAGGCGCTGCTCCACGGCATGGGCGATGGCGTGTGCCTGGCGGATGGGCATGCTCGGGGCGACGTGTACGTGCAGATCGACATAGATCTCGTCGGCCTGGCCCCGGCTACGCACGCGATGCACCGTCTGCACCCCTGGGATGCTCTGGGCGATGCGCTCCACCTCGCGCGGGTCGATGGCCGCGGCATCGGCCAGCACGCGCGAGCTGTCGCGGATGATCTCCAGGCCGATCCAGGCGATAAAACCGGCGATGAGGATGGCTAGAATGGGGTCCGCGCGCTCGAGGCCCAGGCGGACGGCGATGAGGCCGGCGACGACGGAGGCGGAGACCAACACATCGGCGCGCGTGTGCAGCGCGTCGGCGATGAGAATCTCGCTGCGGTACTCGCGGCCCTTGCGGTACTCATAGACGGCCACATAGCCCTGCACGGCGATGCTGAACAGGGGGGCGGCGAAGGTCAGCGGAGTGACCGCCGGCGCGATCGGGTTCCGCAGCCGCTCGACAGCGCTCTGCAAGAGCTGCACCGTCGTGCCAAAGATGAGAAAGGCAATGGCCACCGTGGCCAGCGTCTCAAAGCGGCGGTGGCCGTAGGGGTGGCCGGGATCCGGCGGGCGAGCGGCCACGGCCAGCCCGGCCAGGCCGACGACGTTGGCGGCGCTGTTCAGGAGCGAATCAAAGCCGTCTGCGGTCACGCTCAGCGAGCCGCTGAGGAAGCCGATAGCCAGCTTGGCCACCGTCACCAACAGGTTGAGGGCCAGCGTATAGTAGAGAACCCGGCGCACCGGCGCGAACCTGGCCATGCGCAAGCCGCCCCCTCAGGGTAAGGTAAACTATCCCCCAGCCAAAAGCGTGCCAGAGAGCGCGTTATTCCTCGGCGTCGCCCAGTTCACGCAGCAGGGTATCCACCTCGCGGCACAGCACGGGCAAGTCCTCTTGCAACGCGGCTCAGACGATATCATGAGCAATGGCGGCGTAACCGTGTACCAGGATGTTGCGGAAGGCGATGATTTGCCGGGTATGGCTGATGCGCGCCTGCGGCTCGGGAATCAGCCGCAGCAGTTGGGTCAGTGCTTCGCCGATAGTGATGAACTGCCGCTCCACCGCCGAACGCAGGATGGCATCGCGCTCGTACTCGGCCAGCGTTTTGCCGTGCGCCGCGACATGCACCAACTCGATGGCTTGCTGCATATCGAGCAGATACGCTCGTGGGTCACGTTGGCGCAGGGGCCGGTTAGGCTGCTTCATAGAGGGTCACTTCACTTTCGGCAAGGGCGCGGTGGAAGTAGGAGTTGCGGATTGTCGCGTACTCGGCGAGGTCGATGGGCCTCGCGAAGAGGTCCTCTAGAGCAGACAGCAGGCCAAAGTAGCTCTCTTTGTGCTGATACGGGTCCAAAGGCGCGAACTCGACGGCAAAGTCGAGGTCGCTGCGGCTCGCGTCAAAGGCCTCGCCGGTAGCCGAGCCAAACAAGGCCAGACGGCGAACATGGTAATGCCGGCACAGTTGCTCCAGCTCGCTTCGCTTGCCCTCGACCAGGGCGATGACGCTCGTCCTCTTCTCTCGGCGCAACATAGCTGTCCTCTCGGCGGTGTAGAATACACCCTCTCCTGACCTATAATAGCCCAGGAGTACAGATATGTCCAGCCACCCGTCCCCTACCCAGGAGGGTATTGGATGGATGGCGTGGTGCTGGGGCCGACCGCCAACCATCCAATACCCTCAAAAGAGCCATTCCGGGCATACGCGAAGCACAGAACCCGGAGCCAGGTGGTGGGTTGCGGCGCTAGTTTGGCTCCACAATGCTGCCCATGAACAGGATCGAGCCGGTGATGTTGTTTTGGATGGCGCAGAAGAAGGGCCGGTCGACGACCATGGTGAAGGGCTTGTCCGGTGGGGCGCTGCCGGCCCGCACCTCGACGGCAGTGGCCCCGGCCGCTTCGGTGCCCTCTTCATCGACCTGCAGGAAGGTCTTGTGCTTCACCTCACCGATCCATACCGGCTCCTCAATGGGACAGATGCCGTGGAAATCCGCGCGGTCCTGGTCGAAGGCGATGCCCATGCCCAGGGCGGTGAGGGCGTCCTTGAGGCCGGCCTCATACTCGACCGTGAAGCGCGGCAGGGTGATCGAACCCTGCTCTCCCGAGAAACCGGCCATCCAGCGCTGCCAGCTCTCGGCGTTCAGACCATCCAGAAAGGCGTCGAGGCTGGAGGACTCGCCCGGCAAAAAGATGTATAGGCCAAAGCGCCGGTCCTTGTAGGGCAGCTTGATAGCCTGCAGCCCCTCTTCCTCATAGTAAAGGTAATGGCCGCCCTGGACCATCATCGGCAGGGCCACCGTGCGGCCGTCGGCCAGGTGGAAGGGGCCGGGCTTGGTGCGCTCGGCGTTGAACGGCTCGTCCCAGGCGCCCTGAAAGTAGACGGCGTTGACCAACACCAGCACGGCCTGAGGATCGAGGCGGTCGAGGATGCTCTCGATGCGCCCGTTCGTCTGCTTCTTGACCCAGTTGTTGATAGGGCCGGGGCCACGGGCAAAGTCCAGGCTGGTAACCTCGGCGCCATAATAGTCCTTGTCTGTCTGGATGAACTCGGGCCGGAAGGGAACACCCGTGCGCGCCCAGAGCGAGTTGGCGATGTGCAGTTGGACCTCGGAATCGACCTCGGAGAGGGCAGTGATGAGCTCGGCGTTGGCCTGATTGACCTCTTCCATGCTCAGCCCCTGCAGGGCAAGGGCGTCGGCCATGGCCTGGCGTGTCTCGCCCTGGGCGCCGTTGTAGGTCATGGCCAGAGCCAGCGAGATGCTGAGGGGCGAGATGAAGAGGTTCTTGCCGGCGCCTTCCTTGAGCAATGCGGAGTAGAGATCGAAGGCGAAGCGCGTGTGGGCGCCGGTGATGGCGTTCTTGGCCTCGGCGGCGACCGGCTCAAAGGTGGCCTGAGGCCGTTGCGCCGCTACGGCCACCGCCGGCGCGGACGCAGGCGTGCAGGCAGAGGTCAAGAGGATCAGAGCCAGGCCAACGGTGACCAGGGTGTGCTTGCTTGGCATACACGTACCTCTCTTTCGGACGCGAAACGGAGTGATGCGGCACACCTATCTGACGCCGGTTGGGGGCCGAAGGTTCCCCCCACGCCGTCAAGGGAGTCCTCCGCGAGACCTGACGCACCGATTTCCCTAAAGCGTCGAGTTATTGCCAGAAGGGAACCTCGAATGGCCATCAGGGAAATCGGTGTGACGGGTTTCCGACCCTACAGCCCCGCCAGCGCCTCGGCACAGTTCACAGTCTCATCCCAGATGCGCCCCTCGTCCTCATAGCCCCACCAGGCCGAGAGGACGGCCTGCGCCAGCCCCCAGCCGATGAGCCGTTGCCGGTCAAAGTCGAGGCGCTCGGCGAGCTGGTCCACCCGGCGGGCGAGGAGGCGGCGGGCATCGGACAGGTTTGCAGGCAACCGGTTGCGCAGGAAGGCGCCCACTTCGTAGGCGGGCTCGCCGACCACGCCCTTGGGGTCGATGGCCAGCCAGCCCCGGCGCTCGGCGGTGATAATGTTCCAGTGATGCAGGTCGCCGTGTAGGAGAACGGGCTCAGCTGAGGAGGGGATCAGCTCGGCAAAGAGGCCCTCAGCGCGCTCGACCAGGTTGGGGGGGAAGGGACCGCTGCCGCCATCGAACTCGCAGCGCAGGCGCCGCATACCCTCGGCCCAATCGGCGACGGTGGGAAAGCTGTGAGCGGCCGGCGCCGGGCGCCAGAGCTGCCGCATGACGTCCGCGGCGATGGCCGTGGCCCGCTCGTCGTCGGCCACATCCGCCAGAGGCGTGCCCGGGCGCAGCCGCTCCAGGAGCAGAATACCCCGCTCACGGTCGTAGGCCAGCAGGCGAGCGATGCCGTGGCCGTCATAGACACGCAGGGCATCGATCTCGGCCAGCAGTTCCGAGTTGGGGATGCCGGCCTTGAGCACGGCTTCGGTGCCATCGGCGCAGGTGGCCGGCGCGACATAGTTCCAGTAAAGGTCGGCAAAGGGCGGCTGGACGGCGATAGCCCAGCGGCGCTCGCAGGCGGCAATAGTCGCCGTTAGGCGGCGAAGCCAGCTCGCGCCGGCTTCGCCGTGGACCGTTAGCATCGTGCGGGTGAGGGTCTCAGGGATAGTCCCGCTCACGTGCTCTCCATGTCGGCGGTGTCGCTCGGCGCCTTGACAGAGAGGATGGCCGCGTCAGCTTGGGGCGCAGGCGGCTCTTGGCGCGAGGTGCTCAGGAGAGCGCCGATGCGCGCCAGGATCTGCTCTACGTTTTGCTCAAAGAGGGCCTCAGTCTTGGTGTTGATGACGGCGGCCAACTCGGGGATGTCTTTGAGTACGTCGACCACCGGGTTGCCGCCCGGGCCGGAGCCGTCCTTACCGCTGAACTGGACGATGCGCACGTTCTTGCCGATACCACCGAGGGCCTCGGCGATGGCCCGCGCCTTTTCGACCTCGGCCTGAATCAAGAGCTGGGCGATGGCCTGGCGCAAGTTAATCTCCCCTTCGGCCGCAGTGGCCTGGGCCAGCTTTTCCTTGCCCTCGGCCTCCGCCAAGAGGTTGGCCCGTGTGCCCTCGGCCTGCGCCAAGGCGATGGCCCGTTTGCCGTCGGCGTCTGCCAGTGAGGCCGCTCGTTCGCCGTCGGCCTCGGCGTTCTTTAGCGCGCGGTGCTTCTCTGCCTCAGCGCGGCCCGCGAGTTCCAAGGCTTCGGCTTGGGCGGCGGCCTCTTTGCGTGTGGCCTCGGCCCGGGCTTGGGTGATGATGGTGATCTTGCGGCTCTCGGCGTCGGCCTCGATCTCAGTGGCCTCTCGCTGGGCGCGAGCCGGTGTGAGCACTTCCACTTCCTGTTGTTGCTGCACCAGAGCGGCGCGCTTGCGCTGGACCTCTTCCTCCGCCTGTGTCTGGGCCAGGCTGACCGATTTCTGCTTCTGGACCTCGCGCAGCTCCAGAGCCTCGCGCTGCTCCAGGATCGAGCGCGCCGTATCCAGCTCGGCCTGTTCGGCCTGCTGCCGCGCCAGGGCGGCTTTGATGCGCGCCTCGCGTTCGGCCTCGGCCTCGGCGATGGTCGCATCGCGTTTGATGGCGGCGATGCGCGGCTTGGCCATCGCCTCGAAATAGCCCTGGTCGTCTGTGATCTCTTCGATGCCCATGGAGATCACCTTGACCCCCATGGCCGCCATGTCATCGGAGACCAGGTCCTGCACGCTGCGCACAAAGGCGTCGCGGTCGCGGTGCACGTTCTCAACCGTGAGCTGCCCGACAATGGCCCTAAAGTTGGCGCTGAGCGTCTTCGCCAGCACCTCGATCACCTGTTCCCGGGGCATGCCCAGGAAGGCGCGCGCGGCCGTGATGAGAGCGCGCTGGGTAGACTCGATCTGTACCTGGGCTACCCAGTCCAGCTTGATCGGCACGCCGTCCACGGTATAGACCTCATCGCCCTTCTTGACGATAGTCATGGCCGTGAGGTCCAGGAACTGGAACTCTTCCACGATCGGCCAGACAAAGGTGCCGCCGCCTGTGACCAGGCGCACCCCCATGCGATCTATTGCGCCGTCTTCGCGAAAGGCTGTCCGTCCGCGCCCATAGAGGACCATGACGCGGTTAGGCGGCACGCGGCGGTAAGTGGGGACAAGCTTGGCAAAGATGAACAGAAAAACGATGGCGCCGATGATGCCGAGCACAATCGTTACCGGATTCATGGAGACCTTTTCCTTTCCTGGCATCAGGTAGCCCATCAGGGGCCGGCCGCCCAAGCGGCTGTGGGGTGAGAGGGCTGGCCATGTTGCTGATGTTATACATCAAGCGGCTCATTCGTTCAAGCGCAGGAACAACACCCCTCCCTCCCGCAAGTTCCAACACGAGCCGCGTAAGCAGACGCCTCGAACTCGTCCACGCCGCGCACGCCGCCTTCCAGGACGGCCAGGTAGATGCGGCGGCTGAGCCCCCCGCGCAGCCGACCCAGGCGGTAATAGTGCTGCTTGATGGCCAGGATGGCCCGGCGGTGCTCTGGGCGCAACTCCCGCTGCAGGCGAGCGGTGAAATCGTAGGCGGTGGTCTCGATGCGGTTGGTGACCCAGAGGTCAATGCTCCAGTCGCCGGAAGCGTCGGGGCAGTGATCGATGCCAATCTTGACGGCGCCCTCGTCGCGATAGTCGCTGAGGCGCACCTCGCGCACACGCGGGCGGTCGAGGAGTTGGTGGTAGATCGAGTCGATGATGGGCAGGAGGTCGGTCGCTTCCACCAGCAAGTGAACGTCGATATCCAGCTTGACCACCAGATCCAGGGCGACGGAGCCGACCACCTCGGCCCGGCCATAACGGCACAGGATGCCGAGGAGGTTGAGGTCCTCGATGATAGACAGGGCCTCTTGGCGAAGGGTGGGTGTGCTCACGGGCATTCCCTCCCGCAGGTACAGCGGGCCAAGGCCCGACAGATACATACCTGCCCTCAAAGGCTACCGGCCGGCGCGTCGGTAAGGCAGCAGGCTAAGCACGTCATCGCCGGCCAGCGGGCCGCTGCTCAGGCCGCCGTGCAGGGCCAGGACGCGGCTGGGCGCAAAGTAGCCAAAGTCGAACTCGACGCGGTCGCCGGCCTGCTTGCCCGGCAGGGGCATGAGGCGAGCGGTGAGTGGCTTGCCTGTGCGCAGGGCGAGGGCACCCAGGTCGGCCAGGACGCCGGCCAGGGCGTCTACCGAGGCATCGCCGGGCAGAGGCACTGTGTCCAGCCCGGTACCGCAGACGGCCGACATCAAGAGCAGGTCGTGCACGGTGAGGGCGCCCTGCTCGGCGCGGGCGGCGAGGGCTGCGTCCTCCAGTACGGGTAGCATGAGCCCGGAAAAGCCGATGCGCGGGAAATCGGCACGGTTGATGGCATCGGCGACGAGAGCAGCGGCGGCCACGCCCCCCTCAGCGCCCGGATAGCCGCCCAAAAGCTCAAAGGCCGTGCCCAGGCTGCGCTCGCGCTCAGGGTAGGGGGCCAGGCAAAAGTCGAGCCCGGCAAAGCCCACGCCGTGCTCCTGGGCCAGGTCCTCACCTACGGCGGCCAGGCCGGCGCCGGCCTGCTCGAGGGCGGCAACGATGCGCTCAGCGGCCTCGGGGGCCGAGCAAGCATCCCGGCAGGCCGCCACAGCCAGGTCGGCCGATTCGACAGCCAGCGCAAAGCGTGGCTCATCGCTGGCGGCGTAAGAAGCCGGGAAGAAGGGCGTCTCGGGCGAGCAATTGGCCAGAGCGGTGAGGTACAGGTTGCCAAAGCCGTCGCCGGAGCGGGCGGCGACAGACCGGATCAGCCCTGCTGCACGGCGGCAGGCGCTCAGGCTCAGCCGGGCATGGCGGTCAGCGACCTCGACGCCGGCAAAGACCCGGCCCTCCGCCAGCGGGCCGGCCAGGGCATCCATGAAAGCAGGGTCGTCGTCCAGGCGCACGGGTCCGATGGCCACATAGTCGATGGCCGCCTCCTGTGCGGCGGCGCTGAGTTGCTCGGCCAGCTCGGGCACCTGCGCTGGCTCGCCTAGATAGGCCGGGAAGGGAGTCGTCGCCAGGCGGACGGTCTGCACAGCGTAGCCGGCCTGCGCCAGGTGGGCGCGGGCGGCATGCAGAAAGCGTCCCATTCCGGCGACGGCGGCGCGGTCCACAGGGAAGCGGCCGCCGGCAAATGCGGTGATGGCTCGGATTTCCATAGGGCACCTTTCATTGTGTTTGAGGTAATTATAGTCAGACCTGGCGGGTTTCCGAAACCCGTCAGGTCTGAACTGGGGGGGAAGGGTAGGGGGCTATGGATCGCAAGAGCAGGATTGTGATCTGGGTGCTTGTGGCGCTTGTGCTGTTGTGTGCGTGCAGCACGAGCCTCGTGTATGTGGCGCTGCGGGTGTCGCGGTCGGTGACCACAGACCCGGCAGAGGTAGCGGAGCAGATCGCTACCTACGATGCCCCGGCCGGTTACGAACCGTTCGTCGGCTTTCAGTTGTCCAGCTTTGCCATGGTGGCGCTGACGAGCCGGCAGACAAACACCATCATCTGCCTCGCCCAGTTCCCCAAAGACTCCAACATGGAGCAGGCCGAGATGGAGCGCCAGATGAACGCAGCGTTGCAGCAGGGCGGTAGCACCAGGAACGTCTCGCTGCAGCCGGTGGCCTATGAGGATGCGGTGATCTGTGGCCAGCCCGTCAAGCTGACAGTGAGCGAGGGGGAGGACTCGCGAGGTACCAGGGTGCGCCAGGTGGCCGGCGTCTTTGAGGGCCAGAACGGCGTCATCCTGCTGATGATCATGGGCCCCGCCGCCTATTGGGATCAGCGCACCATCGAAGCCTTCATGGCCTCGATCCGTTAGGACGCAGACAGGCCCCACAAGCGATGTTACTGCTTGCGGGGCCTGCACTGCGGCAAGGTACGACACTCGTCCCGAGAAAGGGAGGAGGGCTGCGAACAGCACGTTCGGGGCAAGCCTTGCGTGCTCCACAGCGTCTCGACCGGGTTAACGCACAGTCCGCCTACCCTGGGGGGTGTCGGGCTGGCCCATCCCGGCTTCCATTTCGGAAGCCAATGCTGTGGGCTTGGCCTCGCCCTCCACACTCTCCTCACCGGCCACCCGCACCGGGATGCGCACGCGCTTTTGCCACTCGGGCTTTTTGATGCGGATGACCAGCATCCCCGCGGCGATCGATGCGTCGCAGGCGTTCGCCTCCACCATCGAGGGTAATGCAATGCGCCGATGATAGGGGCCTACACTCCACTCATGCCGGAGATAGTCCTTGGGGAATTGGGGCAGCCCCTTGGGCCTGGCCTCGATCTCGATGGCATCGCCCTCACAGCTCAACTCCACATCGCCGGGCTCCATACCCGGGACAGGAAGGGTAACGATCCACGTCTCCGCCGAGTCATAGATGTTGACGGGCAACTCCTGGTGCCAGTTGGCATCATCCCACTCCTCGCCGTCCGGCTTCCAGGGTGCCCAGCTCCGAATGCCTCCGTACCAGGGAGAAACCCGTGCCATGGTGCCCTGCCTCCTTCGCTACCAATCGCCTGATCCGCGGCTTCTGGTAGAGCAAGATGCATGCCAGGGCGCGAGGCGTGGCACCTAATACTGCAACGACACTTTGGGACCTGGCGACTGGAAGTCGCACCTTTGGGGCCGTGGAGCCTCTCGCCGTGGCACCAGATCACACGGCCCCACTGGGCGCTGCGGCACCGGCTGTCCGCCCCTTGGCGTGCGCAGCACGCTACGCGGACAGGACTCCAATCCCCGTCCACGCAGGTGGACGGCCGGCCGTAGGCCCCCAGAGCCCGATTTCCAATCGGATGGATAGGAAGTATCGTTGCAGTACTAACACGCACTGCGTAAGGCTGCCTCTTGCGACGAACCTTGCTCAGAGCGAGATTACGCAATGCGCAGCACTACCCTTACTCCGCCGCCTCGCGCGCTATCTGTCGGTAGCCCCGGTTGCTAAGGTACTTGGCCACCTCGACAACGGCGAGCAAGCTAAAGGCCACGCCCATGATTGCCGCCCACTGCACCGGCCGCAATGGCACAACGCCCAGCAACTCCCGAACTGGTGGGATGGCCACAGCGCCAAAGGCCAGAGCCAGGCCACCGAGCACGGCCCACGCCAGCGGCTTGTTGCGGCGCAGGCTGCCGCTATGCAGGATGGAGCGCCGTAGGCTGCGGTAGGCAAAGATGTAGATCATCGAGTTCACGGCAAAGCTGGCAAAGGCAAAAGTGCGCGCCTGGGCCACATCGTTGTGCATCTGCCAGTAGTGGCCAAAGATGACGAGGGCGGCCAGAGCGCTGGCGCCGCTGATCACGCCGATGAGCGAAAGCCCCAGCCGCCCGAGAATGGGCTCGCTGACCGGCTTGGGCTTTTCCTCCATAATGCCCTCTTCCTTCGGCTCGAACCCCAACACGATATCCGACGGACCGTCGCAGATCAAGTGGATCCAGAGAATCTGGGCCACCATCAGGGGCGCCGGCCAACCGAGCAACATGGCTCCAAAGATGGTCAGCACCTCGGCGAACGAGTTGGAGAGCGTGTAGGCCACGACTTTGCGGATGTTCTCAAAGATCACCCGCCCCTCTTCGATGGCCGCCACGACCGTCTTAAAGTTGTTGTCCAGCAGGATCAGGTCTGCCGTCTCTTTGGCCACGTCGGTGGCGGCCCCGACGACGACGCCGATGTTGGCGCGCTTGAGCGCCGGCGCATCGTTCACACCATCGCCGATCATGGCTGTGACCTCGCCGCGCGCTTGCAGCGCTCGGACGATGCGCAGCTTGTCGTTGGGCCGGATGCGGGCAAAGACGGCCGTGTGGGCCACCCGCTCCTGGAGTTGGGCATCGTCGAGGGCGGCCAGCTCTTGCCCGTCCATGACCTGGCTGTTGCCGGCGGCCAGGCCGATGTTGCGGGCGATGCGCTCGGCGGTGCGACGATAGTCGCCGGTGATCATCTTGACCTCGATGCCGGCTTTACGGGCTGTGGCGATGGATTCGCGCACGCCCTCGCGGATGGGGTCTTCCATGGCCACCAGGCCGGCCCAGGTGTAGCCGCTGCGCTCCGCCAGCGAACCCAAGGGGCGGTAGGCCAGGCCCAAGGGCCGCAGCCCTTCCCCGGCCCAGGCCTCTACCTGCGCCGGCACCTGCGCCCGCTCGGCCTCGGATGCGTCGCACATGGCGAGGACGATCTCGGGGGCGCCCTTGAGATAGTTAAAGGCCCCTTCGCCGGCACGGTTGGCCGTGATCATGAACTTGGCCTCGCTACTAAAGGGCTCTTCTTCCAGGCGCTCCCAGCGGTCCGCCAGGGTCTGCGGGTCGGCGCCCAGCTCACTGCGGACAAACTCCCAGAGCGCCACGTCCACCGGCCCTTCCAGGTCGTTGCACAGAGCCATAACCTCCAAAGCGCGCGAGCGGTCGGCAAAGGCGCTGCGGGTGACGCGCATGCGCCCCTCGGTCAGCGTGCCCGTCTTGTCGGTGCAGATAACGCTCACCGAGCCCAGCGTCTCCACAGCCTGCAGCCGTTTCACCAGCCCGTTGCGCTTGAGGATCTTGCGCATGCCGAGGACCAGGATCACTGTAACGGCGATCAGCAGACCTTCGGGCACGGCGGCGATGGCTAGGACGATTGAGACGCGCAGCATGTCCAGAAAGCCACGGCGGGCCAGCAGCCCGGTGACAAAGATCAGCGCCGTGACGCCGACGACCAGGTAAGTCAGCGACCGGCTAAAGGCCTTCAAACGCACCTGCAGCGGCGTTTCCTCTTCCTCGCCCTCCTGCAGGCTGGCGGCAATACCACCCAGTTCGGTAGCGGCACCGGTACCGGTCACGCGCATCACGCCGCGGCCGGCGACGACAGTCGTGCCCATATAGAGGCGGCTATCTGCGTCCTCGGCACCCTTGCTGACCGGCTCGCTCTCACCGGTCAGAATGGCTTCGTCGAGGGCCAATTTGCTGCTCTCGACGATCTCGCCGTCGGCTGGGATATGTTCACCGTTGCTGAGGACCACAATGTCGCCGGGGACAAGGTCCTTGACTTCGACCTCCTGCCGCTCGCCGTCTCGTATCACGGTGGCGGTGGGCCTGATCAGGCGTTTCAATGCCGTGTAGGTCTGCTGGGCGCGATACTCCTGGAAAAAGCCCAGGACGGCATCGATGAGCACCACGGCCATGATGATGGCGAAATCGCCGCGCTCACCGGCGAGTAAAGAGATCAGCCCAGCTACCAGGATGATGTACACCAGCGGGCTCTTGAACTGGGCCAAAAGTATGGAGAGGGTCGACGGCCCCTTCTGCCTGGGCAGGGTGTTCTCACCATACCTGGCTCTCTGTGCAGCAGCCTCTGCTGTGCTGAGGCCACGCATCAGCTCACGTCTGTGCTCAGGAAGCATGCCGCCGACGTTCATTCGGGTCTTCATAACAACTCCCTCCGGAAGGCTGTCTGCGGCCCGAATTGCGTCTCCCTGCCTTGCCACAGACCGGGCAGGGGAGGGCGCGAACGCATCACGGGGTATGATGCGCGCCAACGACGATCGTGTGGGGATAAAAAAGAGCGCCGGGGACGGCGAAGGCCGGGTCTATCCCGGCCTTCCGCCTGATCCCGACGCTCATCTCTACAGACATTATACAGTGCATCTCTCGGGGACACAAACCGGGCGTATCCCACGGGTACATACCACCAAGTGTTCATGAGCGCGGCGCTCACCACTGCGCACGAAGACGGGCATCACCGCAGAGAGCGCCAAGAGCGCAGAGGAAACCCTTCAGAGTCTCAGCGCACTCTGCGTTCTCTGCGGTGAACCACGGCCCCATTTTCAAATCAGGCGCAAAGGCACAAGGGGAGATGGCCACCCTCCCGGAGGTTTTCGGAACCTCCGGGAGGGTCGTGACTCCATAGAGCCCCTAAAGTACTCAACCCCAACCCCGGCGCGAGGCACAGTTCGAGCACGGTAGCAGAGTGGGCGGAGGTGGTGCAGGTGAAATCGTTGCCGGCGAGAAAGGGCTCGAGGGGCTCGATGCGCACGACGTCGGGGTTGGTGATCGAATTCCCGCTCAGGCCGCTCGGCCCGTGTAGCCGGTGCCCGGCGCCCTCCAGTTGCACCGCGCCGCCGCCGATGGTCACCTGGATCCAGAACGGCTCGTGGCGGTGGCGGTTGACCAGGGAGAGGTACAGCCGCCCATCCACCTCGTGCGTCTGCCATTCCTCCTCGCGGCAGTGGACCTCCTCGGCTGCGTAGCGCCGGCCGCAACGCAGCGCCAGCGGACCCTGGGCCACGCCGTGGGGCAGGCCGCCTTCCTGGCGCACGATGATGCGCTGCGACTGGTTGCCGCTGTAAAAGGTCGTGTTGTCGTGGGTAAAGAGGACGCCCGGCCCTCGCCCCAGCGGGCGCCAGGGGGAGACGACCCCATAATACCGGCCGCCAACAAGCGTCGCAAGCCCAATCGGCGCCGGCCCGCTGCGCTCGTTGCTGAAACACCGCCTGTTGTGCTATACTAGGAGGGTACTAGATTATACGTTCTACTCCAAGACCCGGTCTTGGTGAGCCGGCCATGCCAGGCCGGAGGCCAACCGGGTTTTCCGGCCTTCAGCAGCCTGCGGCAGTGGGCTCGCTACTCTTGACGCCCAGGCTACCGCCGGGTGTTTTGCTGCGGCGCCACCCGGCCCTGGGCTGCCGAAAGGCCCTTCACTTTAGCGGAGATTGTGATCCATGGCAAAGAAGGCCAGCAGATCGCGCAAAAGCAAGAGAAAGGCTCGCAGCGGACCGCTGATCCAGCTATCCGGCGCCGCCAGGCTGCAAGTCAGCGGGCTGGTGTTGCTCACGCTGGCGGTGGTGACTCTGCTGAGCCTGGTCTCGGTGAACCAGGGTACCCTGACCGGGGCCTGGCTGGGCTTTTTGCGGCGGGCCTTTGGTTGGGGCAGGCTGGTGATCCCCTTTGGACTCGGCGCGGCCGGCGTGCTGCTCTTTATGGCCGGGGCCGGGAATCCGGTGGCGCTCCCCTGGCGGCGCGTGGTGGGGCTGGGGTTGCTCTTCTTCACAGCGGAGGGGCTGAGCCATAGCCTCCCATACGTGCCGGGGCCCGAGGCGTTGGCAGCCGCCGAGGCCGGTGCTGGGGGCGGCTACCTCGGCTGGGGCATCCAATCGCTGTTGTCTGCTGCGGTGGGCGACCTGGGCGGCGTTTTTATCCTCCTGCTGGCCCTGGTGGGGTCGGTGCTCTTGATTATCGACCGGCAGATCTCGGACCTGGCGGAGCTTGTCGCCCGCCTGTGGAAGAGCGTGACGGCCTGGTATCGGCTGCGGCGGGTTCCCGTAGGCGGCGGGCTGCCCCCCGTCCAGCCGGAGCGGCAGGGCGCCAACCTGTTGGAGCGGCTGGCTGAGCCGGTCATCCGCCCGCGGGTCGAGGCGCCTGTCGAGCCGGCATCAGAGCCCCACCGGCAGCCGCCTCCGCTGCCGCAGGCCACGAGCGAGGCACCCCAGCAGCGCGGCGTGGGCGTCTTGCACACGTGGACGCTCCCAGCCATGGCCGATATCCTGGCTGAGGGCCAGGAGCAGGACCTGAGCGAATCCGAGATCCGGGCCAAGGTGCGCACCATCGAGGAGACGCTGCAACAGTTCGGCGTGAGCGCCCGCGTGGTGGAGGTGAACCAAGGGCCGACGGTCACCCAGTTTGGCCTCGAGCCCGGCTTTACCGAGCGCAAGGACGCCAAAGGCAAGGTCATCGGCCGCTCCAAGGTCAAGGTGCGGCGCATCCAGTCGCTGGCCGACGACCTGGCGCTGGCCCTGGCCGCGACCTCGATCCGCATCGAGGCGCCCGTCCCTGGGCGGCCGATGATGGGCATCGAGATCCCCAACGACCAAAAGGCCACAGTCACGCTGCGCAGCGTGATGGAGTCGGAGGTCTTTCAGCGCCTCGATTCGCGCCTGCGCATTGCCCTGGGCATTGACGTCCTGGGCCAGGCCATCACGGCCGACCTGGCCACCATGCCCCACCTGCTCATCGCCGGCGCAACCGGCGCAGGCAAGAGCGTCTGCATCAATGCCATCATCGCCTGCCTTCTCTTCGGCAACACGCCGGACCAATTGCGCCTGATCATGATCGATCCCAAGCGCGTCGAACTGACCGGCTACAACGGCATCCCCCACCTGCTGACGCCGGTAGTAGTCGAGGTGGAACGAGCCGCGGGCACACTCAAGTGGGTCACGCGCGAGATGGACCGCCGCTACGAGATATTCAGCAAGGTCGGCGTACGCAACATCGAGGGCTACAACGCCTACGCAGCCGGCCGCGGCGACCCGCCCTTCCCCTACCTGGCCGTGTTCATCGACGAACTGGCGGACCTGATGATGGTATCGCCGGACGAGGTCGAGCGTTCCATCTGCCGCATTGCCCAGATGGCGCGGGCCACGGGCATCCACCTGGTCATCGCCACACAGCGCCCCTCGGTAGATGTGGTCACCGGCCTGATCAAGGCCAACTTTCCGGCGCGCATCAGCTTTGCCGTCTCTACACAGATTGACTCGCGGGTTATCCTCGATGGACCGGGCGCCGAGCAACTCTTGGGGCGGGGCGACATGCTCTACATGGCGCCGGATGCCAGCAAACTCACCCGCCTGCAGGGCTGCTGGGTCTCGGATGCCGAGATCGACCGTCTGGTGAACTTTTGGAAGGGCCAGGTCACGGGCGCCGAAGCGACGGCCGCAGCGGTCACCGCGCCAGCTACAGCGCTGCCGGTGCAGCAAGCGCTGTGGAAGGAGGTTGCCGAGGCCGAGGCTGATGAGGGCGATGCCCTGCTCGACGAGGCCATCTCGCTGGTGCGCGCGCAGAACCGCGCTTCGATCTCGCTCCTGCAGCGCAAGCTGCGCATCGGCTACGCCCGCGCCGCGCGCATCATGGACCTCCTGGAGGACCGCGGCGTAGTCAGCCCGGTCGACGGGCCGGGGCACAGCCGCGAGGTACTGCCGGAGGACGACGAGGCCGAAGGCAACGCTGTGGACGCCCACGAGTACGAGTATGAAGAGGATGGGGAATAGCCTAGTAGCACACCTTGGCTGAGCCGATAGCCGGCGAGCTTGCGCAGGGTTCTCAGCCGGCCTTTAGCCCATCCAAAAGCAGCGAAGCGACAGCGCGCGGGTTCTGCCGGATGCGCCCCGCCTCCTCGGCATTGGAACAGCCGGTCAGGTACACTGAAAAGATGAGTGCGGCGGCCAGCCGGGCATCGATGGGCCGGAATGTTCGCTCCAGCAGACCGGTCTGCACGATCTCCTGCTCCACAAAAGACAGCAGCGGCGCATAGGCCTGTTTTACAAAGCCGCGGATCTCGGGGTCCGGCCCATGCAGGGCGGCGGCGATGACCCGGGCGGCGGCAGGCAGGCCCTGGGCAAAGGCAAAGCCGCTGGCGAAAAAGCGCTCGAGGCGGGCCGCGGGCTCTGCAGCCAGGCCGGCCCCCTGCAGGATGAGCGCGCTGTGGCGCTCCGCAATATCGAGCACTACCGCCTCGAACAGGGCGCGCTTGCTGGGGAAATAGTTGTACACCGTGCCCTGGGCAAAGCCGGCACTCTGGGAGATGCGGTTGATATTGGCGCCGCTGTATCCCTGAGCGGCAAACTCGGTGAGGGCGGCCTCCAGCAGGCGCTGGCGCGCTTGCTCCTTGATCTGGTCGCGCTCAGCGTCTTTGTAGCGGGGCATGATGAGCGACCTCCGTGGGGAACGATGGGCAGACGAACGTGATGTAATGGTCAGATTATAGCGGTTTGAGTGGAGAGCGCAAAACGCGTGAAACGCTAAACGTCATCGGCACAGCCCTCCCTGCGCAGTTTGAGGAATGCCCCGAGCGGCGTTACCTGGGCGCCATTCACTACCTGGCGCTGGTCTGCGACGATGGTGAGTTGGTGCGCAGGCTAAAGGCGCGGCCGGCCTGGCGGACCTCCGCCTCGGGCGAGTTTCTGCAGGGTATGGTCGCCTTTAACGCCTGGCTCAAGGAGAATGCAAGTCGCACCGACCCGCCCATGACACTGCTGGATACGACCCATCTCTCCCTGGCGCAGAGCGCAGCGCGGGTAGCCGGCTGGGTGCGGTCGCACCTCAGTCAGGACGGGGTCTGTACCGGGCAAGGCTGAGACTTGCATAGACCTCAGAGTGTCAGCAACTGGTGACGATGGTTGACGCCCGGCTCGTTTTGTGCCATAATCTAGGCAACAAACTCAGCATGTGCCCAAAGGCCCGCGCCTTGATGCGGGCTTTTTTGTGGCACAAGGTTAGTCATTATCTATGGAAGAAAAGTACCTCAACACACTAGAGTATCCCAAAATCCTGGAGCGCCTGGCCCGGCACACCTCCTTCTCGGCCGGACGCGAGCTGGCGCTGGGGCTCAAGCCCTCCACCGACCTGATCGAGGTGCGCCGGCGTCAGCGGGAGACGAGCGAGGCGCGTGCGCTGCAGGATATCCGGCCGGACGTTTCGTTGGGCGGCGCGCGCGACGTGCGCCCCCTTCTGCGGCGGGCCTATGTGGGCGCCACGCTGCTGACGGGCGATCTGCTGGACATCCGGCAGACGATGCTGGCGGCGCGAACGCTCAAGCGCTCGATTACCCGGCTGAGCAACCAGTTCCCCATCCTGTCGAACCACGCCCAGTGGCTCGAAGAGTGCACCGACCTGGTAAACGAGATCGGCCGCTGCATCAGCGACCGCGGTGAGGTGCAGGATGGGGCAAGCCCGGCCCTGGCGCGCATCCGCGCAGAACTCTCCGTGGCCCGCGACCGGCTGATGGAGCGCCTACAGCGCCTCGTCGGTTCGGGGGAGGTCGGCCCCTATCTGCAAGAGGCGTTGATTACCCAGCGCAGTGGGCGCTATGTGATCCCCATCAAGGCCGAAGCCAAGGGGCGCGTGCCGGGGATTGTGCACGACGAATCCGCCAGCGGGGCGACGGTCTTTATCGAGCCGCTGGCCACGGTGGAGCTGAACAACCACTGGCGCGAGCTGGAGCTGCAAGAGCAGCACGAGGTGGAGCGCATCCTGGCCGAACTGACCGAGCAGGTGGCGGAGAACGGCGACCTGATCGAGCGCACGGTGGAGATGCTGGCCCGGTTGGACCTGGCTTTCGCCAAGGGGCACTATAGCCACGAGCTACGCGCCGTACAGCCACGCCTCTGGGGCGGCAGCCAGGCAGCAAACGAACCCAAGCCGCCGGCACCTTTCTCGCTGCAAAAGGCCCGGCATCCCCTGTTGCCACCGGAGACGGTCGTGCCGATTACCGTCTGGCTGGGCGGTGATTTTCGGGTGCTGGTAATCACCGGACCCAACACGGGCGGCAAGACGGTGGCCCTCAAGACGGTGGGCCTGCTGGCGCTGATGCACCAGGCCGGCCTGCATCTGCCGGTGGATGCCGAATCCTGCCTGCCTGTCTTTAACGGCGTCTATGCCGATATCGGCGACGAGCAGTCGATCGAGCAGAGCCTCTCGACGTTCTCGTCGCACATGAGCACAATCATCGACATCCTGCGCCGGGCGGGCAAGGGCTCGCTCGTGCTGCTCGACGAGCTGGGCGCCGGCACCGACCCGATAGAAGGCTCGGCCCTGGCGCGCGCAATCATCAACACGCTCCTCTCCCGCGAGCTGCTGGCCGTGGCAACGACGCACTATTCCGAACTCAAGCTTTACGCCTACTCTACGCCCGGCGTGAGCAACGCTTCCGTCGAGTTTGACGTAGAGACGCTCTCGCCGACTTTTGAGTTGAACATCGGCCTGCCCGGCCGTTCCAACGCTTTGGCCATCGCCCAACGCCTGGGCCTATCGCAGGAACTGATCGACGAAGCTTCATCGATGGTTTCGCCGGCGGACCGCGAGGCCGATGCGCTCTTGGGCGAGATCAAGGCGGCGCGGGACCAGTCGGAGCAGTCGCTGCGCGAGATGCACACCGCGCAGGCTGAGGTGGAAGAGCTGCGGCAATCGCTGGCCCACGAGCTGGCGATGATTGACGAGACGCGGCGGCAGACAATCGAGGAAGCCCGTGCCCAGGTGCAGCGCGAGCTGGAGGCGGTCCGCGCCGAACTGCGCTCCATCAGCGCCGGGCTGGTCACCGAGACGCTGACCCAGGAGTGGCTGCGCCAGGCCTCCGAGCGGGTGCGCCAGTTGGAGAAAGAGATCAAGCCCACTCCGCCACCGCCCGCGCCAGTGCCTGTGGGCGGGCCGGCAGCCGTGGGCGATACGGTCCTGGTGGCGAGCCTGGGACAGACGGGCGAGGTGGTCAACCTGAGCGGCGGCGAGGCGGAGGTGCAGATCGGCAATTTCCGCCTGCGCACGCGCCTTAGCGACCTGGAGCTGCGTCATCGCGCCGCGCCCAAACCGCAGCCCGAGCCGGTAACCACCACGCGGGTGGCCGCGGAATCGCCGGGCCTGGAGCTGGACCTGCGCGGCGAACGAGTAGAGGGCGCATTGCCGCGCCTGGAAAAGTACCTGGACAATGCCTACCTGGCCGGCCTGCCCTACGTGCGTATCATCCACGGCAAGGGCACCGGCACACTGCGCCAGGTCGTGCGCGATGCACTGGCAGAGAACCCTCTCGTCTCCTCCTTCCGCTCCGGCGAGCGCGAGGAAGGCGGCGATGGCGTAACGGTGGCCAAACTGGCGTCGGTGGCGTGAAACGCACTCGATGCGAACGCGTAGGGACGAGTCCCCGGACGTGAAGAGGGAGTCCCACGCGAGCGTAGAGCAGCCGAGTTGCATCAACGATGTGAGCCCACAGAGCTCGGGAGTCCCGCGCGAGCGTACAGCGGCCAGACCGCAACATGCAGCATGCTGAGCGAGTTCAGGACGTGCCCTAGGTGGCGCCGATTCCGGGATGCGCCCACCGGCGCTGTGCCGTCCTCAGCTCGCTCCCTTGGCCGCCTGTGTGGGCTAGCCGCCCGAGCCGCTCGCGGAAGACTCCCTTGGTATCCGCTCTACTCTTCCCCTTGCCCCTCCTCTTCCTCAGAGCTGCGCCCCGATTCGACGACAGGCGGGGCGAGCACCTGTCGCTGCTGCATGGCCGTCGTGATCTGGCGCACCGTATCGAGGAACTCGACCGGGATGACCCACTTGGACTGCGGGTCAACGGCCAGTTTCTCGATGGCCTCAATCCACTTCAGTGCAACAAAGTCCACCGTGGACATGCCCTCGGTGATGGCTGCAGCCTGCATCTTGATCTTGGCCAGCTCGGCCTCAAAGCGGCGGATGGCCACTTCCTTCTCGCTCTGAGCGTCGATGCGCGCGATTTCGGCCCGCTTGCGCGCCTTGCGGATGGCAAAGGCGCTGTTCAGATCATCCTCGGCAACGTGCAAGACCTGGATGGAGCAGCGGGTGACGGTCACGCCCCAGCGGCGCGTTTCCCGATCCAGGAGGTAGCGCACCTTCGAGTTCACGTGCACGCGCGGGCGGGGGATGATCGTATCGCCTACCGGCGAGATGCCGATGAACTCGTCGCGCCAGCCGGTATCGCCGAGCACGTCGCGCAGAGTGGCCTGGGCCTGCTTCTCGGTCGCCTGCTTCCAGTCCAACACCTCATAAGTCGCCCGATAGATGGCTTGCTCGTCGGGAATCTCGCGGCCGTTCACCATCCGCCGCTCGATGCGATAGCGCACGAGAACCTTTAGCTTGGGGGTGGCCGAAGAGCCGATGAGCACCTCGTCGGCAACAAACTCGTGCAGTTGCTCGGTGGTGTCGATGACCTTTTTGACCTTATCAAAGGGATCCAGCAGCAGTGAAGACCCCGGGTAGAGGATGCGGCTGAAGGCGCCCATGCGCTCAACGACCTGCACCGTTCCCTCTTCCACCGTCATGACGGTGGCACGGAAGAACCGCAAGGTCAGCCCAATGATGAGCGGTATGGCCAGCAGTGCGCCGACCAGGCCCAGCATGCCAAAGGTCAGAAAGGTGTACAGGATGGATATGGCAACCAGCACCATCAACAAGATGATGACGACAAAGAGCAGCCTGTTCACCACATCAAAGTTGCGCATTCCGGTCTCCTTTGGTCTGCCAGTTCAAGCAGGGCCTGCCTGCTGCTAGTTCAAACAGGCCCTGCCCGCTGCTAGTTCGTGAGACATACCAAGAACAGGAACCGGGGGCTCAACAAACGCGCTGCACTCACGCAGCGCCTATCGACCGGCGCAGTGATCGCCAAAGCGGCAGGCGCTCCAGTGGCGCGCAACCAACTCTAGCAATCTATGCTTCAACCGATAGTTGACAGGAAGCGCAAGGTATGCCAGACTCCCATCACCCTGCGCCGCCGCTCCGTATTATACCATAATGTGTGCTAGTTGAAAACGCAACGGGATATGTGATGGCTGACCAACTGGAAGTATTGCTCCGCGAGCGCTTTGGCCTCCCCAGCTTCCGTCCGGGGCAGAGGGAGGCCCTGGGCCACATTCTGGCGAGTGAGCACACCCTGCTCGTGATGCCCACCGGCTCGGGCAAGTCGCTCTGCTACCAGTTGCCGGCCTTGTTGGACGATGGGGTGGTGTTGGTCGTCTCCCCCTTGATCGCGCTGATGCAAGACCAGGTTCGCGCGCTGCAGCGGCGCGGCATCCTGGTGGCGGCGCTGCACAGCCTGCAACCGGCGGAGGAGCAGGCCACCACACTGCGACGAGTGGCAGCCGGCCTCTTCCGGCTGGTCTACGTCGCCCCGGAGCGCCTGCAGAACGCCGCTTTTCTGGAGGCGCTGCCGCCGAATGTGCGCTTGCTGGCCGTGGACGAAGCCCACTGCATCTCGCAATGGGGCCACGACTTTCGCCCCGCCTATCTCGGGATCCACCGCATCTGGGAGGTGCTGGGGCAGCCAACCGTCCTCGCCGCTACGGCCACGGCCACGCCCCAGGTCCAGCAGGACATCCTGCGCCAGTTGCACCTGCCTACAGCCAAGCGGGTAGTTACGGGGTTCAACCGGCCTAACCTCTTCTTCTCCGTAGTTCACGCGCAAGACGAGGACGAAAAGCTGGATTGCCTCTTCGACATACTGCCCGAGGAGGCCGACGGTGCCTATATCATCTATGTGGGGACCAAGCGCGCCGCCGAGGAATTGGCGGACCTGATTGACAGCACAACGCACCTGCAGGCAGCCTACTACCATGGCGGTATGGAGGGGGAGGAGCGACGGCGCGTCCAGGCGCAGTTCCAGCAGGACCGCATCAACGTCCTGGTGGCTACGAACGCCTTTGGCATGGGGGTCGACAAGGCCAACGTGCGTGCGGTTATCCACTGGGATATCCCAGGCACCCTGGAAGCATACTATCAGGAGGCCGGGCGAGCGGGCAGAGACGGCCGGCCGGCACGCTGCGTGCTCATCTACAGCCCGCAAGACCGGGCACTGCAGGAGTGGTTCATCAACAACGATGCTCCCAGTGCCCAGGCGCTGGAACGGCTGCACCAGGCGCTGGCCCAGGCTCGCAGCCGCCGCGGCGGCCCACTGACCATCGACGAGAACGCCCTGCGGCGCAAAGCGCGGCTCAACGAGGTCAAATTCCGCGTGGGCATGAGCCTACTGCAGGGGGCCGGGCTGCTCGAAGAGCAGGGCCGCGACGGCGCCAGCCTCATGTTCACCCTCTCCCAGGGCGCCACCCTCAATGCCGAAGGGATCATGGCCAAGGTCGAAGCACGCCGCCAGCACAAACGCCAGCTCCTGCAGCGCATGATCGCCTACGCAGAGACGACCGGCTGCCGCCGGCGCAGCATCCTCGCCTATTTCGGCGATCCGGATACCAGCATCGTCCCTCACTGCTGCGACAACTGCGAGCGCTAAACACTTCCACATTGCCCTTGAGTCATATCCGAACCAGGCCTGCCCTTTGTACTCTGTGTATCTTGCTCCATTATCTGTTTACCCTTTTCCCCAAGGCAAGCGCGCCCGCACAGCCCCCAGGGCCTCTTCCGGCGCACTCAACCCCCAAGAGTCGCCCTGTAGGCCCGCGCCCAGGCTATCAGAGCTTTCTGGGCGTATCCTCACATTCCTCCAGCGCCCCCTCCGGCGCCGGTGCACTCACTCGCCCTGGGCAACGCAGCAGCCGTTGCCCCAGCGCACGCCGTGCCGCAAGGAGCGGCGTGCGCAACTTGGCCGCGCCCCGGTAGCCAGCCCCTCCTTCAACCCATACCAGGAATCCGTTGCCGGCCTTGCCGCTCACGGTCACCTGCTGCTCAAAGGCCCCCTTGTGCTTGTCAAAGCATACGGCGAGCCCCCGCCAAGAGCCGCTGGGCACCGGGGGTAACGCTCAAGGCGCTGCACACGCTGCAGCAGCCGAGCCTCGCCCCGCTGCGGCGGCGCTCGCCCGAGGGCGCCATTTCCAAAAGAGGGCGCCGGCTCAGATTAGCCGCCAGGGCGGGAATCGCCCCGGCCAAGCGCCTGCCAGGACGGCCGGCGAGGCTCTGAGAGTGAACATAAACGGGGTAAAATTAGGGTAAAACCTGCAAAACACCCATAAGTCTACCATAAAACCCTGCAAACATAATGGTTCGCGCGGCGCGGGTTGACGCGCTTGGGCCGGCACAGGCGGCCGCGAGGGGGCTCGGCATCGCGGCTGGGGCGGCAGAATCGCCGCCTACCGAAAGTGCACGTAAAGTATGCCTAACATAAAGTGCTCTCGCCCCCAGATCTACCTCGTGTCTTCAGACTCAGGCGGCTATATGTCAATACAACTTGGCACAGCCTCGCTGCCCGCAGGCACCTCGCTCCGACAGGCGCCGGCGCCTTTTCGCCCTCGCCGGGGACTCGTGCTACAATCGCCACTATGAACAGTTTGCACTTGATGGCCGCCATCTCCTTCCTCGTCTTTATGGCCGCCGGCACCATCGGCCCCATGGATTCGCTGTACATGGAGTCGCTCGGCGCCAACTATATGGCTATCGGCCTGTTGGCGACGACCACCGCGTACACGACGCTGTTCAGCTATCTGTGGGGCCGCGCGTCCGACCTGGCCGGCCGGCGCAAGGTCTTTCTCACCCTCGGCACGCTGACTACGTCCATGAGCTACGGCCTGACCGCCCTGGCTCCCAACTATGTGGTCCTCTTCCCCCTGCGCATCGTCAGTGGGGCGGCGCTGGCCGCCTACAGCGTGGGCAGCCTGGCCCTGATGGGCGATCTGCTGGAGAGGGAGGCTCAGTCGCGGGGGCGGCGCATCGGCACATTCCGTGGCCTGGGGTCACTGGGCTTTGGGGCCATGGCCTTTCTGACCGGCAGCATTGCCGACCGCTTCTCCCTGCGTGCGCCCTATGCCCTGGCGGCCCTGCTGCTCTTTGCGGCATTCCTGTTGACCCTCGCCGTGCGCGAGCTCAGCCCTACCACAGGGGCGCCGGCGGCTGCCGGCGAGAGGTGGTTGCCGGCGCTGCTGCGTATCGTCTGGCGCGATGTGAGCGCCCTCGTGCGCCGGCTGTTCGCCGGGCGGCCGAGGCGGGCCAATGATCCCGCTCCCACCGCAAGCACCCGCTTGCCGTTGGCGCCGCTCCTGGTTTCAGCGTTCCTCTGGTCGCTGGTGACCGGAGCCGTCTATGCCGTGTGGGCCAACTATATGGTCAGCGAACTCGCCTACAGCCAGGCCACCATGAGCAGGCTGTGGTCGCTGGCATCCATGTCCGAATTGCCGCTGATGATCGCTGCCGGCTGGCTCTCCGACCGCATGGGGCGCCTGCCCGTGCTCTGCCTGGGCTTCTTGGCCTGGACGCTGGTCTTTGCCGGCTACGTCCTGACCCCAGACATGCCCTGGATCGTGGCCATCCAGTTGATTCGCGGTTTCGCCTACTCGGCCTTTACCGCTGCCGCCATGACCTATGCCGCCGAGGTGCGCTCGCGCTCGCAGCGCGGCACCGCGTCCGGCCTGTACGCCGCAGCTGGCGGCCTGGGTTCGATCCTGGGCTCCTCGCTGGGCGGCGCCCAGACCCAATGGATGGGCTTTCGGCCCATGATCGGCACCCACGCCGCGCTCATCTTTGCCGGCGCAGTGTACCTGGCCATCGTCATGGCCCGGCGCCCCGCTGCTGCCCGGCCCATCGCCGAAAGGTGGCCGGGGGCCGGTTAGCATCACAGTCGAACTTGCCGGCCGGCGAGTGGGGCATCCGGCTGTGCTGCTCCGCGCAGGCCCTCCACAATCCCCACCCCCGTTAGGGCCGGGCGGCTGCTAAGCAGGTCAGCCGGCGGCAACCGGGTTCCAACCCATTGACGGCGCGGGCAGAAGGATGTATAATACATACTGAAATGTCAGTTGGCATTACACAATGGGGGGGCTACACCTTGCTGCTCAGGGAAAGGACTGTCTCTT
>DAOUGZ010000301.1:0-13728 GCA_034428955.1 Anaerolineae bacterium
CCCACGCTGGGCCTGGAGGAGGGGCAGACTGTGGCCTATGCGCCCTACCCTCTCACCCACCTGCCGGAGCAGCAGCCCGCCCCAAGCATGAGCCGGGCTATCGAGGCCTATGCCGAAGCGGCGGGGAAGGTGGTTCCCTATGCGGCGGCGCGGGCGAATGTGCAAAAGGCGCTGGCCGCCGCGCGCGAGCGCGAAGAGCGGCGCCGGGCGGCCATTGGGCGGGACCTAAAGCCGCAAGAGGAGATCGAACGCCTGCGTGAGCTGGGCGAGTGGGTCCTGGCCTACGCGACCCAGATCCGCCCGCGCCAGGAGGAGCTGGTCGTGGAGGATGCGGAGGGCAACCCACTGCGCATCCCGCTGGACCCGGAGCGCTCGGCGGTGGAGAACGCCCAGCGCTACTTTCGCCAGTATGACAACGCCAAGGCCGCGAGCCAGGAGGGTCCCAGGCGCCTGGCCGAGGTGGACCGGGCGTTGGACCACCTGGCCCAACTGGAGGCGGACCTGCAACTGGCCGAGAACCGGGCCGAGATCGACGAGGTGCGTGCCGCCCTGATCCAGGCCGGCTACCTGCGCACAAAAAAGCGCGCGCCCACGGCCAAGGCCGGTGGCCCGCGCCGCCTGGAGACGGACGAGGGGTTTGTCATCTGGGTAGGGCGCAACAGCCGCCAGAACGCGGCCGTGCTGGAGCGCGCAGCGCCGGGCGACCTCTGGCTGCATGCGCGGGGCGTCCCCGGGGGGCATATCATCCTGGCCACAGGGGGGCGCGAGGCGCCGCCCGAGCTGGTGGAGCGGGTGGCCGGCCTCGCTGCCTACTACTCGGCGGCACGCGAAGAAGCGCGTGTCCCCGTCGACGTCACCGAACGGCGCTATGTGCGCCCCATCTCCGGCGCCGGACCCGGCCAGGTGACCTATCGCAACGAGCGGACGCTCTCCGTCGCACCCCGGAAATGGGGGGAGTGACGGGTCTACTCGTCGCTCATTCGCGTACCTGCTGGGCGTGGGGGCCGCCCCGGCTATTGGGGGGTGAGCTGTACGACAGGGGACTAGCGCTTGATCTCCACGCGCCGGAAGGTCTCCACGTACAGCTCAACAGTCTGCGCCTCGGGGTTGTGCTCGGCCTGGGCCGGCGCCCCATCCACGGTGACCGCCGCCGGCGGGCTCTCCTGGCCCCAGATGACCAGCCGGTAGTGGTGATAGTCCGGCTGGTAGGTCCCCTCGGACCCGCGCTCAATGCTCAGCCCTTCTTCCCCCTCCTCCAGGGTAAAGCGGCTCAGGCGATACACGCCGCGCTGATAGTCTGTGCTTCGCCCATCGTCCTCATAGAGCCAACTCGTACCGTTGCCGGGGTAGATGCGCAGCGTCAGCGTGCCCACGGGGCGCTCGCCGACGTATTGCATCAGCGGCCAGATGGGCACGGCCCGCCCGCCGCGGGCAAAGAGGGGCAGCTCGGGCAGTGGCGCATCGACGGTGATCGTGGCCGGCCCTTCGTAGCGCCGGCCGCTCGCCCAGTGATACCAGGGTCCCGCCGGCAGGTACACGGGGCGCGAGGTGGCGCCGGGCCGACCGATGGGCGCAACGAGGAGCGAATCCCCCAGCAGGTACTGGTCGTCGAGGGGATGGGTCGTTGTGTCCTCCTGAAACTCGAGAAAGAGCGGGCGGATGATGGGCAGGCCGCGCGTGGCGCACTGCCAGCAGGCCGTGTAGAGGCAGGGCAGCAGTTGATAGCGCAGCTCGATGGCCGAGCGGATCAGGCTCTGGTAGGGCTCGCTGAACGCCCAGGGCTCTTGCGGCGGCGTGCCCAGGGCGGTGTGGTTGCGGCAGTAGGGTGTCAGGCTGCTCAACTGGGTCCAGCGGACCACCAACTCGCCGCTGGCGGCGCCGTCAAAGCCGCCCGTGTCGCAGCCGGTGAAGGCCAACCCGGAGAGGCCCAGCTCCAGGAGCATGGGAATGGTCAGCCGCAGGTGCTCCCAGGTGCTCTCATTGTCACCGGTCCAGTGGGCAGAGTAGCGCTGTACCCCGGCAAAGCCGGCCCGCGTGATGACCAAAGGACGCTCCGCCGAGCCCGTGGCCTCGTGCCCCTCGCGCGTCGCGCGGACCATCTGCATGCCGTATACGTTGTGCGCCTCAGCGTGGGTCCCGCCGCGCTCTTCCATATCGTGCAGCACGTCATCGGGTGGCGCCTCGCCGGGCAGGGCGCCAAAGATGGTCGGCTCGTTCATGTCGTTCCAGATGCCCGCTACCCCATCACGCGCCCACAGCTCGCGGCAGTGACCGGCCCACCAGCGACGCACACGCTCTGCCGTAAAGTCGGGCAGGTAGGCGTTGCCGGGCCAGACGGGCCCCTTGAACGGGGTGCCATCCGGATAGCGGGCGAACAGCCCCTGCTCCAGACCTTCGCGACAGACGTCGTACTCGGGGTCGTCCTTGATTCCGGGGTCGAGGATGACGACCGTCTTTAGGCCGGCGGCCTGCAGGTCGGCCACCAAGCGAGGCGGGTTGGGGAAGCGCTGCTCGTCCCAGGTGAAGCAGCGAAAGCCGCGCATATAGTCGATATCCAGGTGGATGGCGTCGCAGGGGATGCGCTGCGCGCGGAGTTGGCGGGCGACCTCGCGCACCTGAGCCTCGGGGTAGTAGCTCCAGCGGCTCTGGTGATAGCCCAGCGCCCAGAGGGGCGGCAAGGGCATGCGTCCGGTCAGTTCGGTGTAGCGCTCGAGGACGGTGCTCAGCGCCGGCCCGTAGAAAAAGTAGTAGCGCATCTCGCCGCCGGCCGCGGCAAAGCGCAGACGGCGGGCTGTGCTCGCCCCCAGGTCAAAGTGGGCGCGAAACGAGTTGTCGAAAAAGAGCCCGTAACCGGCCGTGCCGCGCAGGCCCAGCAAGAAGGGAATGTTCAGGTAGATCGGGTCGGTGCCCGCCGAATAGCTGCGCGGGTCGCTATTCCACATCTCGAAGCGATTGCCGCGCAGGTCGAGGCCGAAGGCCTTCTCGCCCAGGCCGTAAATGTGCTCGTCGGCGGCCAGGGCTTTGTCCGCGACGACGGCCTCGCCCGACCAGCCCATCCCCTCCTCGTCGGCCTGAACCTCCTGCCCGCTGGGGTCGAGGAAGGTGAGGCGGCAGGGCTGCCTGTCGATGCGCACCTGCAGCCGGCCGGTGCGTAGCCAGAGCGCCTCTGCGCCCTCTTCGACCTCATACTCGACCTCGGGCCAGGCCTCTTCCGGCTTGCAGACGGCGTAGGAAAAGGCCGGCGCCAGGCTGCCGCTCGTGCTCAGCCGCACCTGTACCAGGTCCGGCGCCAGCACGGCCAGGCGGATGGTCGCATTCTCGCAGCGCAGGGTCAGGTAGCGGCCCTCCCGGCTATAGGCGACCAGGCCGCCGACAAAGGTCCAGGGGATGGCATCCCAATCGGGGGCGCGCATGCGCCAGGCGGCGCCCCAGGCGCGCAAAAAGGCGCCCAGCGACTTGCCCCGGCTGCGCACACGCGCGACGCGGTAGGCGCGGCGCCAGGGTTGGATGAGGCTCTGGAGCAGGGTAGCAGGCCCCAGGCTCCTGACTAGGTTGAGCGCACCAGGCAACGTATTGAAGGGCATGGCTCTACACCTGTCTGTATGCATCGGGGCGGAGGTACCAGAAGCAATCTACTCCTCTTTCGCCCTGCCGTCAACAGAGTGAAAACACGCGATTTGCTAAATTCTAAGGAAAATGTAACCTGAATCTAAGCATTCTGTAACTTGAGAGCGCTTGTGAGTTGTAATTCCTGGGCAAATGGTACTATAATAGGGGCCGTACTAGGCCGTTTGTACTAGTCCTACCCCCACCGGTCGTTGCCGGCTCGAGGCAGCCACCATGGACCCAGGGGAACCGAATAGCCTCTTGCCGGCTGCCCTGGCAGAGGTGGCGTATGTTGTGGCCGTTCTGAGCATCCTCTGCTCGGGGCGGCCTTTTTGCTTCCAGGCCGGCCGGGGGGTGCCGGAGACGCAGCGTAAAGTGCCAAGAGCGCGCAGCGCTAGGAGCGCGTGGCGCTAAGAGAAAGCAGAGGCATTAGCACCGTGGCAGAGTTCATGGATTGGTTCAATGACACCGCCGTTGATGCCCGCCCCATGGATGCCCGGCCCAGAAGGAGCCTGCGCGATACCCTGGGTTTCTACCTTCGCGCCCATTCGACAAGCCCGGGCGCGTATCTGCTGGAGCAGTTGGTCTTTGCCCTCTGTTCATGGATCCCCGGCCTGCCCGGCGTGGCCGCTCGCAGTCTGCTGTACCGGCTCGTGATGCACTGCCGCGGCTGGGCGGCCATCGAGACGGGCGTGCGCATCGCTCAGCCGCGCAACGTGACCCTGCACGATCGTGTGTACCTCGACCATGGCGTGTACCTGCACGCCTGCCCGAATGGGATCGAGATCGGCGCCGATACGTACGTCATGCACCACGCCGAGTTGCACGTCTACAACTTTCGCGGCATCGAGTATTCCAGCATCACCATCGGCCGCAACTGTATCATCGGCGAGTTTACCGTGATTCGCGGCCAGGGCGGGGTGACCATCGGCGACAATGTGATCATCGCGCCGCGCGTGCAGATCATGGCTGTGGACCACGTCTTTGACGACCCGGCGCGGCCCATCCTCGAGCAGGGCCTGCAGACCCTGGGCATCACCATCGAGGACAATGCCTGGATCGGCGCAGGCGCTACAATACTAGACGGTGTCCGCATCGGAAAGGGTGCGGTGGTGGGCGCCGGGGCGGTCGTTACGCGCGATGTGGCGCCGCATACGGTGGTGGCGGGCGTGCCGGCTCGCCTGCTGCGACGGATCGGCCGGCGGCGGGCGGCCAAGGTGCGTCACGCCGAGCGCGAGGCCGTGCGCTAGGGCTAGATGCCGCCAACAAGGGATATGCCGGGCGCTTGGCACAGATCTTGCTATGCGCCACGTCGGATATCCGGAACGTTCCCAAGTTGCCGTTTGTTCGTGTTCACTGAGGCAGGCCATGAGCAAGCTAACCGTCGTCATCCCGGCCTATAACGAGAGTGAGGGGATCGAGCAGGTCATCCGGCGCATCGTGGCCGTGCGCGACGAGTTGAGGCGTCGGGCCGGGATGACCGAACTCGAGATTGTGGTGGTCGACGACGGCTCAACAGACGATACGCCGGCCCGGGTCTCTCGCGCGGTGGAGGCCGTGCGCAGCAGCCGGGTCAGGGTACGCCTGATTGGCCACGGCACGAACCGTGGCTATGGTGCCGCTCTGCAATCCGGCTTTGCCGAGGCCCACGGGTCTTTCCTGGCCTTCCTAGATGCCGACAACACCTACCCTCCGGAGTCACTGCCCGACCTCTGCTGCTCCCTCCGTCATTCGGGCGCGGCGGTGGTCCTGGGCGACCGCATGCGCAGCCCCTCTTCGCAGATGCCCGCAACGCGCTGGGTCGGCAACACTCTCCTGGCGTTGCTGGCCACTCTGTTGGGCGGGCAACGGGTGCACGATTGCTGCAGTGGGATGCGCGTCCTCTCTGTGGCCACCTGGCGCACCCTCGGCCCCCTGCCCAACGGGCTGGACTTTACCCCGGCCATGACGATGCGTGCTCTGCACCGGCAGATGGGGCTGTACGAGCACATCATCCCCTACCACGAACGAGTGGGCCGCTCCAAGCTCAAGGCTATGCGCGATGGCCTGCGCTTTGTGGCGACCCTCTTCCGCGAAACGCGCGACTGGCGGCCCGCTCGCCTGTATGCCCTGGCAGCGCCGTTAATCCTCTCCGCCACGGGCCTGAGCGCTCTGATCCTGACGCTGACAGCCCATTGGCCCAGGTCGCTGCTGGGGCTGAGCCTGGCCCTGGGCGCCGCCATCCTGGCGGCCGCGCTGGGCCTCGTAAGCTGGAGTGTGGCGCCCCGCGGGCGAGCCGGTGTGGCCCGCAGCGTGGCAGCGCCAAACGGCGAGAGGAGGAACAGCTAAGCTCATGCGTACGCCAGACGTCCCAGGCCGTTCTTCGCCCGGGTTCCGCTCTCAGGAGTGGCTTGCTTCGCTCAGCGACGAGGGCGCCGCTGAACTCGTCTTCGCCAACCCGCCTTCTCCCGATGAGGATACCTGGATCCGCTGCCAGCATCATGTGGGCCAGCGCGCCCCCGATGGGACGGTGTGGCCGCAGACGGCGCTGGCCCAGTTGGCGGCCCTCTTTCGCGACCGCCGGGTGGCCCTGGTCGATGCCGCGGCGCGCCGCCAGACCTGGCCGCAGTTCCGTGAAGAGATCGGGCACCGCCGGCCCCTCTGGTATGTGACCCAGGTGGCCGGGCCGACGCTGGAGAACGACATGGCCGGGGTGGCCCTGGCCAAGGAGGCGGGGGCACGCACGGTGGTCTTTGGTCCGCTCGTCACGCCGGTGGCGCGCGAGCTGCTGGCGCGCTTTCCTGCCCTCGATTACGTCCTCTGCGGCGAGCCGGAGGTGACCCTGCGGGAGCTGGTGGATACCGTAGACGCCCGTTGGGACAAGCGGCCGCCGGAGGTGAGGCGCCTCTGCGAGCAAGCCGGCGACTTGGTCTGGCCGCGTACCCTGGGCGCCATGCGGGGCCTGGCCTGGCGGCATGAGGGGGATATGCTGGTGAACCCGCCGCGGCCCCTCATCCGCCGGCTCGATGACCTGCCGCTGCCGGCGCACGAACTGCTGCCCCTGGGCGCCTATCGTGCTCCGGCGATTGACGCGCCGGCGGCCATGGTGGTCACCGGCCGCGGCTGCCCGGCTGCTTGTTCCTTTTGCCTGAAACACGTGACCTATGGGCGGAGCGTGCGCCTCCGCTCGCCCGAACACATCGTCTCCGAACTCTTGCTGCTCCAGGGCCTGGGCGCCCGGCACGTGTACATGCAGGCCGATCTCTTTGGCCCCTGCCGAGACCAGGTCGCCGGCCTCTGCCGCTTGATGGTCTCTGCCGGGGTGCGACTGGCCTGGTCCTGCCATCTTCGGGTGGATGCGGTCGATGCCCCGTTGCTGCGCTTGATGAGCGAGGCGCGCTGCCGGCGCATCACCTGGGCCCTGGAATCGGGCAGCGACACGCTTTTGCGGCGCATGGGCAAGGGCACGAGGGGCGAGCAGGCCGAGCGTGCGCTGGCCTGGGCCCGCGCCGCCGGCATTCACAACGATGGTTCGTTCCTGCTGGGGCTGCCCGGCGAAACGGAGGGCACTATCGAGCGGACGGTCGCCCTGGCCAAAAAGCTGAGCCTGGAGCGGGTCACTTTTGACCTGGCCGTCCCGCGCCCGGGCACTCCGCTCTGGGAAGAGGTAGTCGCTCACGGCTGGCTGCGGTCGGGGGTGCGCTGGGAGGATGGTGACCCCGCCGGGCCTGCGATGCTCGACTATCCCTGGCTCTCTGCCCGCCGGCTGGAGGATTGGCGGGAACAGGCCTACCGCGAATGGGCGCTGCGCCCCGGCTCGCTCTGGGGCCACCTGCGGCACCTCGCGCCCTCGTGTTGGCAGAACTCGTTCTACGGCGCGAGCGCGCGCTAGCTTTATCGATTATCTCCCGGCGGCGCGAGCTGCGGGGACATGACAGAGGCAGTGATTGTGAGCGTTGATTGCGCTATTGATGATGATGACCTGCATAGCAATGGTTGGCATAGGCAATGGTGGTTGCTTTTAGTGGGGGTTGTTGTGGCGGTATCTGTGGGTGGCCTGGTCCTGGCTTCGCAGCCGCCGGCCTATCGGGCGCGGGCGGCCCTGCTGGTTGGTTCGTCGCTACAGAGCGCCAATCCTGTGCCGGGCGCCATCGAAGCGAGCGCCGAACTGGCGCGGACCTATGCGGACCTGGCGGGCCGGCCGGCGTTCCTGGGCCCCCTGATCGAGGAGATGGGGCTGGAGCGCAGCCCGGAGCGCCTGGCCGAGCAGGTCACCGGCCGGGTCCAGCCTGGCTCGCAGGTGGTCGAGATCGAAGCGGTAGACGCCGATCCGCAGGCCGCGCAGACTATTGCTAATGTGGTGGCCCAGGCGCTGAGCCGCCAGGCGCCGGAGGGCGACGGTGTTCGCCAGGCGGCGATGTCCTTCGCCGGGCAGCAATTGGCCGAACTGCAAAAGAGCATTACCAACCTGCAATCCGAAATCAGCCGGCGCGAGGTCATGCCGGCCTCCCCCGAGATCCCGGGCATGCCCCCCGTCGAGCCGGACCTGGCTACCCTGCGAGCGCGGCTCGACGAACAGCGGGCGACCTATGCGAACCTGCTGCGCGGCTACGAGGAGGATGGGGCCAGCAATACGCTATCCATCGTGCAGCCGGCGGCAACCAGTGTGCCGCTGGGCAAGCCCGTTCTGCCGGTGCTGGCGGGCGCCGGCTTGGTCGGGTTGCTGCTGGCCGCGGCCGGTATCGCCGTCAGCCAGAATATGGATACGGTGCTGCGCTGGGACCGCTTCGGGTCCGCCACCTGCCTGGGCTTGCCGGTTCTGGGGGCTATCGGCAACGGGTCACCCAAAGAGGGGGCGCTCTGCGAGGCGGAGGAAGCCGACAGGCTGCGTGAACTGGCCGCCAACCTCTATCTGCTCGTGGCCCACAGAGATGCCGGCAATCGGGGCCGGCAGGCCGGGGGCCAGGATGCCGGCCGCACGCACACCCTGCTCGTGACAAGCCCGGCCCGGCAAGACGGCAAGACCTTTGTGGCGGCGAACCTGGGGGCGGCCCTGGCGGCAACGGGGGCTGAGGTCGTAGTGCTGGACGCCAACCTGCAGCACCCAACGCTCCACGATGCGCTGGGGGTCAAGAACGAGCCTGGGCTGAGCGAGGTGCTGCGAGGCCGACGCGATGTCACCCCGAGCACCCTGCGACGCATCATCCGCCCGGCCGGGCGCGAGCGGCTTTCGTTGGTTACGGTGGGGCGGGATGTGATGGATTGCCCCCTGGCCTGGCATACGCCACGCCTGCGCAACCTCTTGCAGCAGTTGCAGGGGCGCTTTGACTTTGTCGTCATCGACGGCCCGGCCATCGGCAGCCTGGCACCGGATGCCGGCCTGCTGGCCGCTCTGGCCGACCAGGTGATCCTGGTGGTCAAGTCCGGCGCAACCCGGCGCGAGGAAGCGCGGCAGATGATGCGCCTGCTGGCCACGCGCATGGGGGCCGAGTTCGCCGGCGTCGTCTTTAACCGGGTCCAGCGCGAGGGCGCTGCGAGCGCGGAACAGGCCGAACCGGCGGAGGTGCTGCCGCAAGCCAAGCCCGCGCAGCAGAAAAAGCCCCGGTCGACGGCCAGGCCCGCCTCTCGGCGCACTGCGCGCGAAAAGGCGGCCGCGCCGGCGCAGCCGGTAGCGGTGGCCCGGTCAACAGCAAAGCCACGCCGCACGGCCAAGAGCAAGCCGGCCGGCAGCGAGAGCTAATCTCGAACTGGGGTATCTGGCAGGTGAGGTGCGAGGCTCCGTGCATCGCGCCTCACCTGCCCCGTTGCGGATTGGAGCGACTCTAGCCGACCCCGGTGATGGTCACCGGCCCTTCAGACAGAGAGGTGTCCGATGGCACGTACGATGAGAATCGCCTACTTCTCCCCTCTGGCCCCGGTGCACACCGGCACCAGCCACTACAGCGAGGTGCTTCTCCCCCACCTTTGCCGGCGTATGCACGTAGACGTCTACACCAGCGACCGCATCGCCGCCGCCCAAGAGGTCGGGCGAATCTATCCCCTGTATGGCTATCGCGACTTTTGCCAGCCCGAACGCTACGATTACCTGGTCTACCAACTGGGCAACAGCCCGGAGCACGTGCCCGTATACGACTGCTTCCTCGAATACGGCGGCATCGTTGCCCTGCACGACCTGGACCTCTCGGATGTGATCGGCGCCAAAACGCTGAGCCAGGGCGACGGCTGGGGATACCTGCGCGAGGTAAAGCGCAATGCGGGCCTTGTGCCCTTTTTGCGCACGGCCGGCGATGCCTTGCTGCGCGGCCATTGGCCCGCCCAGCCGCGCGACGACGGCCGTGACGGACGCCGGGTGCGGCCGGCGGCGTTGCAGCCCATGAACCGGGCGGTGGTCGAGCGAGCCGATGGCCTCATCGTGCACAGCAGGCACGCTCGTGAGTATCTCGCCGAGCGCTATCCGCAGGTGCGCATCTGCGAGGCGCCGCTGAGCGTGCGCCGGCCGCCGGCGGTGGATTGCACTGAGGCGCGCCAGTTGCTGGACCTGCCGTCTGACGCCTTTATCTGCATCTCTGTGGGGCGGCTGGGCCCCGAAAAGCGCGTCAACGTGGCCATGCAGGGGTTTGCTCGCTTCTTGGAGCGCTGCCCGGACGCTCTCTACATCCTGGTGGGTGAGCCTTCGGCGGGCTATCCGCTGCAGGAACTGGCCGAGACGCTGGGCATCGCCGACCGTGTGCGCCTGCCCGGCTATGTGGACCTGGCTACCCTCTATCGCTACCTGGCAGCGGCTGATGTGGGCATCGGCCTGCACGGCCGGCAGCCCGCGCAGATATCGGCGAGCGTTCTGCGCATCATGAGCATGGGCAAGCCCGTAGTGGTGTGCGAGACGGTCTCGCACATGCCCATCTCGGCCGACTGCTTGCTGCAGGTGGGCCCCGGCGCGGGCGAGGCCGCCGAACTCTCCGCGGCATTGTGGGCGCTCCATAGCCATGCGCCGATGCGCGAATGGTATGGGCGCGCCGCAGCTCGCTATGTGCAGCTCAATCACAGCCCGGCGGCGACGGCGCGCTGCTATTGGGAGTTTCTGGAAGAGCTGGCGACGGTGCGCGCTGCCGAGGAAATCCTGCTGCACGAGCGCACAGTCTGACAGGCGCCCTCTCGCCCCATGAAGGTTGGTACGAAGGTAGTACTCACTCGCCTTTCCGCGCTTGCCCTGTGGTCGAGCGCAACAACAAGCCGAGGTAAAGCCGTCACTACGTGGGCTCGGCGGGGCGTTCGCCCCATGTAGTGACGGCTTTGATCATTCCCCCCAGTTGACGCCCCTTCGCCCCCCTCCTATACTTCTTGCACTGCACCATCTCCCATCGCTCGCATATCACCATCCGACTGGAGGAATCCCCATGCGCATCATCCGCTACCGGCAAGGCGACCGCCCCGCCGCCTACGGCATTCTCGAGCCGCCCGACCGCGTCGTGCCCATTACAGGCGATATCCTGGGCCGCTGGGAGCGTGGCGCGGGCTCGCTGAGCCTGGCCGCGGTCCGCTTGCTGGCGCCGGTGCAGCCGCCCAATGTGCTGGCCATCGGCCTGAACTATCGCACCCACGCCGTCGAAAGCGGCGCCGAGATCCCCAGCGCCCCTGTCCTCTTTCTCAAAGCGACCACCTCGGTCATCGGCCCCGAAGAGCCCATCGTGCTGCCGGCCATGGCGCCCAGCGAGGTGGACTATGAGGCGGAGCTGGTCATCGTCATCGGCCGGCGCGCTCGCAACGTCTCCGAGGAGGAAGCGCTTGAGTACGTCCTTGGCTACACCTGCGGCAACGACGTCTCCGCCCGCGACTGCCAGCTCCGCCTCGACGTGCAGTGGGCGCGGGGCAAATCCTTCGATACCTTTGCCCCCCTCGGCCCCTGGATCGAGACCGAGCTGGACCCCGACAATTGCCCCATCCGCACGCGCCTCAACGGCCGGGTCATGCAGGATTCGAACACCAACGACCTCATCTTCAACACGCGGCAACTGGTCAGCTACCTCTCGCGCTGCATGACCCTCCTGCCTGGCACGGTGATCATGACCGGCACGCCCTCCGGCGTCGGCTTCCCGCGCAAGCCGCCGGTCTTCCTGCGCCCGGGCGATGTGGTAGAGGTCGAGATCGAGGGCATCGGCACCCTGCGCAACCGGGTGGAGAGCGAGGGGGCGTAGCGCGCGGGAGGGACGGCAAATGTCAGGCCGTTGGGGTTTTCAAGACCCGACGGGTTTCCGAAACCCGTCGGGTCTGAGTCTGAACTTGCCTTCCTCGTTCAGCTCGCCGCAGGCCCGGCAGCGAATCCGGATGACCTCCTGCGGCTTGCCCCCGCCCAGGTGGATATTCGCTCGTTACTGAGTGCCCTTGACGTTGCCTATCGTTCGCATACACTGTAAATAGATGGCCCTGTTGAGGGCCTTACGGCTACAGGAGGGGAGCATTGGCTGAGCGTTCGCTGATTATCATCGGCGCCGGCATCGGCGGGCTATCCGCCGGTTGCTATGCGCGCCTGAACGGCTACCGCGCGCAGATTTTCGAGATGCACAGCCAATCCGGCGGCGTCTGCACCGGTTGGCGGCGTAAGGGATACACCTTTGACGGCTGCATGCACCATCTGGCCGGCTGCCTGCCCGGCTCGCCCCTCTACCACATGTGGCAGGATTTGGGTGCTATGCCGCGCACCATATACTATCCTGAGGACCTGATCTGCATCGAGGGCACCGACGGCCGCCGCTTCACCGTCTACATCGATATCGACCGCTTGGAGCAGCATATGCTCGAGCTATCGCCAGGGGATGCGACGGTGATTCGCGAGTTCACCCAGGCGGCGCGCCGTTTCGCCCGCTTCAGCATGATGGACATGGTGCTGGCCAAGCCCTGGCAGATGCTCGGCTTGCTGCCCCATCTGGGCTTCCTGGGAAGGTGGGGCAAGGTGACACTCGAGCAGTATTCGGAGCGCTTTTCCGACCCCTTCCTGCGCCGCGCCTTTCCTATGATCCAGTACGACCTTCCCGGCATCCCCGCCCTGGTTGCGCTGATGTTCGTTGCCGGCTGCCATACGCGAAGCCTCGCCTGGCCGGCGGGCGGCTCGCTGGCCTTTGTCCAGAGCATCGAGCGCCGCTTCCGCGATCTGGGCGGCGAGCTCTACCTCAAGTCGCGCGTGGTCGAGGTGCTGGTGGAGCCCGGTCCACGGGGCGACCGAGCCGTGGGCGTGCGCCTGGAGGACGGCTCTGAGCACCATGCGGACACGGTCATCTCCAACGCCGACGGCCACGCTACGATTTTCGGCTTGCTGGGCGGCCGCTACACGAACGACCTGATCCGCAGTTACTACGATCAGGTGCCTGCGGAGCAAGGGATGGGCTTGCACGTATCGCTGGGGGTGGCGCGCGACCTGACTCAGGAGCCGCACGCCCTGGTGCTCTGGCTGCCGGAGCCTGTGACCATCGCCGGCGATGTGCGCGACCGGCTGGATCTGGAGTTGTACGCCTTTGCGCCCGAGATGGCCCCAGTCGGCAAGACGGTGGTCAAGGCTCATTTCCCTGGGAACTATGCCTACTGGCGCAACCTGCGCGAGCAGGGCGCGGCTTACAATGAGGAGAAACAGCGCATCGCCGAGACGGTCATCGCCCTGCTGGAGCGGCGCTTCCCCGGCCTCCGGCAGCAGGTGGAGGCAGTCGACGTGGCCACGCCGCTGACCATCGAGCGCTACGCGGGGAGCTTTCATGGCCTCCAGGCCTGGCCGGTGCCCAATCAGAGCCCCATGGATGCTCTCTCAGGCAAGGGGTTGAGCCGGACCCTGCCCGGCCTGGACCAGTTCTATATGGTTGGCCAGTGGGCGGGCGGCTTGGGGCTGCCCAATGTGGCGGCTATGGGCCGCAAGGCGGTCGAGGATCTCTGCAAGCGCGATGGCTGCCGCTTTGTGACCTCTTTGTGAGGGGGTGTGGGCCTCAGACCCGTCGGGTCGGAGGCCCACACCCCTCTTTGACAGTTCTTTCATCCTGTTGTATACTGTTCTTACAATCAAAACCCCAAAGACATTGATCGGGAAGAGTACTCGCCAAAGCGGGATTCAGAGAGCCGGGGATAGGTGTGAGCCCGGTATCAGCGCCGGCGGGGAATGGGCCC
>DAOUGZ010000302.1:0-12527 GCA_034428955.1 Anaerolineae bacterium
CGCTATCGCTGGGTTGTCGAACGAACGCTGTCCTGGCTCAACCGATACCGCCGCCTGAAGATCCGCTACGAACGGCGCGATGACGTCCATCAAGCCTTCCTGCATCTTGGCTGCATCCTCATCTGCTGGAGCTTCCTCCAGCAGGGGTTTTGTTAGGCGCTCTTAACCGCTTCCGCACCGCCGTGCTCTCCCAGGGCGAGCCGGACCGTGTGCCCCTCGCCGAGTCATCTATCGATTTCGGGATCAAAGAGGCCGTCCTCGGCCGGCCCATCCAGACCGCGCAAGACGAGGTCGACTTTTGGGCCACGGCCGGTTACGACTTTGTTCCCGTACACACCGGCATCCGCCTGATGACCGGCTACGGCCTGGCCGAGGACCGCGATGCGGCCGGCGAGCGCGAGGCCCTGCTGCAGAAGAACCGCCGTGTGGGCCGGGCCAAGTATGCCGCCGAATCCGACGCCCAACTGCGGCGCGACTGGGCCGAGGAAGGCCAGGGCATCATCACCAACCGCGAAGAGCTGGAACGCTTCCCCTGGCCCGAGCCCGAAGAGTTCCTCCAGGCGGAGACTTTTCTCGAAATCGCCGCTGCCCTGCGCCCGGGCATGAAGATCGTCGCCTACCAGGGGCACATCTTTACGCCGGTCTGGCAACTGATGGGCTTTGAGACCTTTTGCTTCGCCCTGCGCGACGACCCGGCTCTGGTCGAAGCCCTCTTTGAGCGCATCGGGGCTATCCAGTTCGCCATCTTTCAGCGAGTCATTACCCTGCCCGAGGTAGACGCCGTCTGGTGGCCCGACGACATCGCCTACATCGAGGGGCTGATGGTCGCCCCGCAGCACCTGCGCCGCTACCTCTTCCCCTGGCTGCGGCGCATGGGTGAGCGCTGCGCCGAGCGCGACATTCCCTGGATCTTTCACTCCGACGGCGACGTGCACGAAGTGATCGAGGACCTCATCGGCTGCGGGTTCAACGCCCTGCACCCCATCGAGGCCAAGGCCATGGACATCGTCGCCCTCAAGCGCCAATACGCCGGCCGGCTGGCCCTCATGGGCAACCTGGATCTGGCCTATCCCCTCTCCCTGGGCACGCCGGAAGACGTGGCCGCCGAAGTACGGCGCCTGCTGCGCGAGGTCGCCCCCGGCGGCGGCTACTGCCTCGGCTCCGGCAACTCGGTCCCCGAGTACGTGCCGCTGGCCAACTATCAGGCGATGCGAGAGACATGCCTGGAGTGGGGACAGTATCCGATACGAGCGTGAGGGCCAGGAACCGGCCGGCATCTACGAAAGGTATCGGACCTAGTAGTGCACCGCAGAGACTCTGATGGGTGCGACTCGCCCCATGCGGCGCCATGTTACTCATCAGAACTTGTGCGGCGCAGCACTAGAGCAGCACGCCCTGCCCCTGCAATGCTCGCTGCACGGTCGCTACCTCGATCCGGCGTGGACTCATCTGCGCCTCACAAGCCACAGCCGCGCCGACGCCCGCCCCCTGACCGGTAACGAAGCAGTTGGAGATGACGCGGGTGTTCTGATGGGCGCCATGATCGGCGGAGATGCAGCGACCGGCGAAGAGTAGGTTATCGATCCTCTTGGGCACGAGGCAGTGGTAGGGGAAGGCGAACGGCTGGGCGGCGTGCGGTCCCGTCCAGCAGACGCCGGTGCCGATGCTATCGGATCGGTCGGTCTGCGTCAGATCCGCCTGCGTAAGCATGTATTCACCCTCGATGCGCCGGCTCTCGCGCGTGCCAATCTGCGAAGCCGTGTCGATGATCACGGCCCGTTCAAAGCCAGGTAGCCGGGTGCGGCAGAACTCCAAGTTGTCTATCAGGCGCTTGCGCAGCTCTACCTCGCAAGCGGTCAGATCGCGTACATCGAGAGCGTCGCCTGGAAAGCACGTGTTCAACCAGGCCGTATCGTCGCGCCAACCAGCGGTAGGCACCCAGTAATGGTTGCGACTGATCTCCTCACGCAACGCAGCCCACTGCTCGGGCTCTGCCACGCAGAATCGCCGGAAGCGCGCCTGGTCCACCCCGCCTATACGCATGTTGAGCCCCAAGCCCAAGGGCGAGCGCGATCTCTGGTGCGGCACGCCGACCCAAGCAGCCATATCGGCATCACCGGAGCAGTCCACATAGACCTGCCCGCAGATGGCCTGCCGCCCTGACTTGCTCTCGACGATTAGCGCCACTATGCGCTCACCCTCCAAGACAGCGCCCGCGCCCCAGGCGTGCAGCAGCAGGCGCACGCCGGCCTCTTTGACCATCTCCAGCGCGATGTGCTTCAGGACCTCTGGGTCAAAGATGGGTGACTCGTGCCTGAACTCCTCTGGAATACGGGCTGCTTGGCGAACCCGAAGCCGATCAAGAAACTCGACGGCGAGACCTGACATGAGGATCCGGCCTCGAGGGCCATAGGTCTCCAGAGCGAGCACCAGGCCGCCGGTAGCCAGCCCCCCAAGGCAGCCATAGCGCTCTACCAGAAGGACATCGCACCCTAAGCGACTGGCAGCGATTGCCGCGGCTAGGCCGGCAGGTCCACCGCCAAGCACAACAACCTGCGCCGATGCTACAACGGGCAACCCCCGCGCGGGCTCGACGATCACCCGCTCGTCCATAGCTTCTGTTCCTCCTCCACCGAGTGGGGGCCCACCAGCGCCTGCTCCAGAACGGCCGCGCAGTATCCGCATCTGTCACACCGCTTATCGCAGGCTGTCGTGCGCGAGAACCAATCCGCGGGGAAGCGCGCGTTGTCGATAACGTAAGGAGCCAGCAAAGGTCCAAACCCCGGCTCCAGCAAGTCGAGCAGGTTGCCTGTAAACCGGCCACTGGCGTAGGCATGCACAACCAGCATGGGATTGGCATGCATCCGCGTGGCCAGCTTCATCACCGACACGAGCCCTTCGTACCGTTCGATATCCTCGGGCCGGATCCAGGATCCCTGCAGCAGGCTCACCCACCTTTCGCGTTGGCTCAGGTAGCGACGGCAAGTGGTGCCGGCCCACTCTTCCACGTTGACGGTTTCGCTCACATCCGTCTCATGGGCAACCAGGTTGTCATGAAAAGTCTGCCCGGAGCAAAAGCTCAGGCACCCGCTGTTCGCCAAGAGGTAGAGCTGCTTTCCGTGTTGGTCGGCCCAGGCCTTCAGGCGCTGAACGACCCCCAGATCGCGGTTATACTCGCGTTGGACGTAAAAGCTGTCGAATAGATCGGCCAGGTACTCCATCCCTTTTATTGTGCCAATACGCATGTTTACCGAAGCCCGAACCTCGACCTTCGGAAAAGCATCTCGGATGGCCTGGGCGATGAACGGAGAGGTCGTCGTCACCAGGTCCAGGCCGAGACTATCGACCAGGTGCTCAACGATCGACTCGACGGTGTGCCGCAAATACTGCGACACAGCCCAGTGTCCGTAGCAGTTCGCGTTCAGCAAGAGGTCGAGGCGGACGCCCATCTGGCGGATTTCCGCGAGGTCTCTCTCCAGATATTCCTGAGCCCTCCAGTCGATACGGCCACGTTGGTCGGTCATCGGTGAGCGGCCGCTGGGCATAGCCATCCAGGGGAAATAGACCTCAGCGATGTGCTCGCGATACCGGCCGACCAGAGTCGCAAAAGAGCCTTCCTCATCCGGCATTTGGTAGCCAACAGCAAACCTCATATGCACCCTATCTCCAAATCAAAGGAGGACAACCGCAGAGCCAACGCGGGTATGCGAGGTCGAGTCATGACCTCGCACACCCGCGCCTGCAGAGCTCGCAACAGCATCCCTATAGGAGCGAACAACGACTACCCATCGCGACCGCTCTATCCGATGCGCCAGGGTTTGCGCGTGCGAAACGGCCGCTTGAACTTTTTCTCGAGTCGCCCAGTCTGTTCCAGATGCACCATGCAGGCGCGAATACAGCCCCGAGCTCCCTCGAGCGCCCGGCCATACTCATAGATCGGCTTCGGCTGAGCAATAAAGGGGTTGTACTCAGGAGCAGGGTCCTCAAAGTTCTTGCGGCAGATCGAGATATCGAACTTGCCCCACTCGCATTTCTTCCCGGCGATGACCACCGATTCGGTCTCCGTCTTGCTGATAGCGCCCGGGCAGTTCTGCGCGCACAACAGACAGCGATCGCAGACCTGGCCTTCGAAGAGGGGATCTGCCTCCAGTGGTGCATCGGTGATGATGCAGGCCAGACGCTGCCGTGGGCCAAACTGGGGGCTCATGAACAGATGGTTGTAGCCAATCTCGCCCAGGCCCGCGGCGACTGCCGCCAACCGGAGGTGGATAAAGACGTCTGGGGCCGGCTTGTCGGGGGAGACTGGGCGGCTCCAGTTCTCGCGCGGCGTACCGTCACCGGTGTTGATCGAACACCAAGGGAAAGTGTTGGGGATCGGCACCGCCTCGTAGCCTTCATCCTCTAGGAAACGGATGATGTTCCAGATTGTAATTGGCTGCTGCACCCAGTTGATGCCCGCATAGCCCATGCCGCAGTAGGCGGTGTAAAACGTGCCCTCCTCGATTCCCCGCAGTGCGCCGCGTGGGATGCGAAAGCCCAGAACAATCATCACTTTGGCGTCCGGGAAGATATATCGCGGGTCGCGCTCTTTGGGCGCACCTTCGAAGCGATCCATGGGCGCGATGCCCACGAGATCGGCCCCACAAGCCATTGAGTACTCTTTTACCTTTTCAGCAGTAAGCACGTTGGAGCCCCTTTCTTAACTTGAGGCGGAAAACACTAGCCCTTGATACCCGTTAGCGCTACGCCTTGTATGAACACGCCCTGAAACAGAAAGAACAGGAGCATGGGCGGGACGATAATCAGCGTTGAGGCCGCCATGAGGAGTTCGGTCATGTCGCGGCCCCACTCCAGCCCTTGCAGCGCATTCAGGCCCAGAGCCAGTGTGCGCAGATTGGGGTTGGTCAAGTAGATCAGCGGACCCATAAAGTCATTCCAGTGGCCGAGGAAGCTAAGCAAGGCAACGACGGCCAGGGCGGGCCGGCTCAGCGGCAGGATGATACGTAGGAAGATGGTCCAGGAGCCCGCACCATCGATGCGCGCGGCGTCGTCCAAATCGAGGGGCAGGCCGAGGAAGAACTGCCTCAGAAGGAAAATGTTGAAGCCACCCCCTCCGAACCAGGCGGGAACGATCAGCGGCAAGAACGTGTTATACCAGCCGAGTTCCTTGAAGAGGATAAAGACCGGGATCATGGTCACGACATTCGGCAGCATCATGGTAGCGAGGATGATGCCGAAGACAATGTCACGCCCAGGCCAACGCAGTCGGCTGAAGGCGTATCCGCCCATGCTGGCCGTAATGGTCTGCCCGAGCAGACAGCCGACGACAATGACCACGGTGTTTCGCAGATACTTGACCAGCGGCACGTGGGTCACAACATAGACATAGTTTTCCCACCGCACAGGGTCAGGGATCCATTGTGGCGGGTACACAAAGACTTTGGAAGCATCCTTCAGCGAGCTACTCACCATCCAGAGGAAGGGCATCAGCATGATGAGTCCGCCTGCACTCAGAATCGCGTAGGCAATAGCCTTTGCTAGAGACTGTGAGAATCGTTTGCCAGCCAGCACCTCCCCGATGTTCCGGGATGTGCGCCTCGTCTGTGTCAGGCTCATGCTATCCCTCATCTTGCCCTGCTCGCTTCATAATAGACCCAGCGGCCTGAAAGCTTGAAGACAAGGGCCGTCAGCGCCATGATGACCAGGCAGAGGAACCAGGCCATAGCGGAGGCGTAGCCCATCTTGAAGTACTGAAAAGCGTTACGGTAGAGATAGAGCACGTAGAACAGGGCTGCATTCTCCGGGCCGGCGCTACCGGTGCCACCGGTGGGTGTGAAGATGACATAGGCCAGGGTGAAGACTTGAAAGGAACTGATGATGCTCATGATCAGGTTGAAGAAGATGATCGGTGACACCATAGGAATGGTAATGTGGCGGAATTTGTGCCACCATGTTCCCCCATCGATATCCACGGCCTCATAGAGGTGTTCGGGGATACCCTGCAGCCCACCCAGGAAAATGAGAGCAGTGCTACCGATACCCCAGAGGCGGATCATTACCAGCGAGGGAATTGTCCAATTGGGCTCTATCAGCCAGCCCGGGCCGTCGATGCCGAATGTGCGCAGAAAGATATTGAGCAGACCAAAGTCGCGGTTGAGCACCCATCGCCAGAGCGTAGCATTGCACACAGCGGGCACCAGCGAAGGTATGTACCAGATGACCCGATATACAGTGATGCCTCGCACCTTCTGGTTCATCAGGACGGCGATCAAGAAGGCCACGATCACCACCAGCGGGATGCTGGTGACACAATAGTACACCGTGATCCAAAGTGACTTTCGAAAGAGCCCATCATCGGCCAGCATCTTGATATAGTTGGCCGCCCCGACGTATTGGGGGGCCGAGACGATATCATAGTTGGTGAAGGAGAAGTAGAGCGAGACGAGAACGGGCCCCAAGGTGAAGACAAGGAGACCTAGGATTGCTGGCGTAGCAAAGGTATAACCGTCTACAGCCTCCCTGAAAGCCAATCCTGTGATCCTACGCTTGCGAGGTTGCGACATATCTTCTACGTTCATCTCCCTCTCGAATCGTGCGATGCGTAGTACTGCAGGAGCGCCGCTGGCATCAAGAACGACCACAGCACCTCTCGGCGCCGCCATGCCGCCTTGGCGTCCCAGGCCTGATGAGTTCCTAGAACCCATCAGGCCCAGCTGTTCGGTTACGATCAGGTCACCTCGCCGGCCTTGAGTAGGTGGTCTAGCTTGGGCACTACTTCCTCGATGGCTTCTGCTGCTGTCTTGTCCCCGCGATACACAGGGTCAAAGATCGGGTCCCATACCTGGAACCATTCTGTCCAGTAACTGCCAAAGAGGGAACCCCACTTGTCGCCGGGCAGTCGCACATTTTCGAACTCACCCAGGAACACCTGCTTGTTTTCCGGCTTGATGGAGGTGTCGGCGACCATCTTTTCCGCCACCGTCCTTATGGCAGGCACGGTCTGTCCTAGGTTGGCCACTATGGTCTGCCCCGGCTCCGAGCAGCAGTACCAGACCCACTTCCAGGCTGCCTCCGGATTCTTGCCGTCTGTTACGAGAGAGAGGGGGGAGTAGAGCACTGATGGCACCGCCGCCTTGCCTTTCGCCAGAGGAGCGATGTCCCAGTCGTTCTCGCGCTGTCGTTGGCGGACCATGTCGAAGGCACCCTGCAGCTGCATAGCCATGTTGCAGGAGAAAAAGTTGATAGGCGTGGACTGTTCGAAAGTAGGGCTAGGGGCTACATAATGCTTGGCCCCCAGGTCAGCCAGCCATTGCAGCGCCTCAATCACTTCAGGCGTATTGAGCGTGAGTTTGCCATTAGCATCGAGCACCTCGCCGCCGTTACAGTAAACATAGATGTACCAGCGGCCTACGTTTGGCTGAAACGCGTACTGCTTTACTCGCCGAGGATCAAAACCGGGATCGTTGGGGTGCCTGCCGTCCATGTCCAGTGTGAGTTCCTTGGCGATCTCGGTGATCTCATCCCAGGTAGCGCGGTTTGTTGGGTCGAGAGGCGGCACCCCTGCCTCATCAAAGAGGACCTTATCCCAGTACAAGACATACGGTCCGCCATCGTAGGGCATGCCGTAGAGCTTTCCGTCGAAAGTGGCACAGGTAAACGCTGTCCAGAAAAAGTCCTCCTTGCGATAGCCTGACTGGCTGTCCAGCCAATCATCGAGAGGCAGAACTAGTTTCTTGCGCGCTGATGTACCGACAGTGCCGACAGCTTCAAAGATGGCATCGGGTGGCGTTCCGCCTGCTACCTGGATCTGGAACTTTTGGTAGTAGTCGGAAGGCGACTCGTCGAGTGTCACCTTGATACCCGGGTTCTCCTCCTCAAACGCTCTCTTGATGTCCTGGAACACTTTGAAGATGGCATCATCTCCTCGGGCCAGGAACTGGATCGTCTGCTCCTGCTGTCCAGCCGGCTGGGCAGCAGTCTGTTGGACTGTGGCCTGCACAGCCTCACCTGGTCCAGCGGGCTCGGCTGCTGGCTTCGGAGCGCACGCCACCAGCACCGTGCCGGCCAGAGTGGCTCCCACCGATCTGAGGAATCCCCTACGTGTGGTCTGTCTCTCCATCGTGCTCTCCTTAATTGTACAAATGGATGGCCTCTGACCTGTAGGCACTCTTGCACCCACTGACAGATCTAGTATAATGGACCACAGGTTGGGTTTCAATGGAATTGCGACGCCAGTGCGCCAGAGAGGTGCCAGGATGAGGGGGTCACGGGCTATGCAACCACTTGACCAGTTCTACTCAGAGATCCGCGACGCGCTGGCTCACCTCTACGACTCAGCATACCTGATCAGCCACCCGCTTATCCAGCGCATTCCGGGATGCCTGCAGCAGGACGCTATGACCGCAGCGCAGAACCTGCGCCGCGTTCTGCTGGAGGCCATCGAGAACCTGCGGCCCCCCAGCCAGACATCAACCGACGACCCCGCGTGGCGGCCCTATCTGGTGCTCCACCACCGTTATGTTCTGGGCAAAGAGCCCCAGGAACTCGAAAGGGAGCTGGGCCTCAGCCGGCGACAGAGGCAGCGTGAGCAGCAGAGAGGCATCGAGGCGCTCGTGCTCGGATTGTCTTCAAGCTATGCGCTGAAGGAGGATCAAGCTCTCCCCGCTGTAGACGATGCATTGTGGCAAGAGATAACGAGAGTAACCGCTGGACAGCGGCTCTTGGATGCTGGTAACGAACTGCAAAGAGTTGTTGCATCGCTGCAACCCTTGGCCCAGGCGAACGGTGTCAAGCTAGGGCGACCACCAGATAGGCATATCTCCGTAGAAGCAAGTCCATCGCTATTCGCTCAACTCTTGGTGTCTGTGCTCTCACTGATGATCAGGTCAGGTGCGGTCAACAAGGCCACATTTGACGTTCTGCAAGAGGGCAATGCTTTGAGGATGGATGTCGTCTGTAGTCTTCGCCTGCTTGGCGATGATGAACCTGACATTCGCCTCCCAGAGGCCACTATTGCCCTAGCCAAGGTGCAGAATGCCACCATTTTGCAGCGGGGAACAGCCACCAGTTGGCGGCTGGAGATCACGCTTCCCATATCGCGCAACGAACGGACCATTGCCCTCATCGAGGACAATCCCGACGTCGAAGCCCTATTCTCGCGTTACCTGGCCGGGCACGGCTACAAGTTGGTGGGCCTCAGAGAAGGTCCTCAACTGCTGGAACAGATCGCATGCACTATGCCTGACGTGATCATCCTCGACGTGCTGCTGAGCCAGACTGGTGGATGGGAAATCCTTCAGGCCCTCAAGACGGATCCTCGATTGGCTCCCATACCCATCATCATCTGTTCGGTGATGAACGAGCCCGAGTTGGCCGCTTCTCTGGGCGCCGCCGCTTGCCTGCGCAAGCCAGTTAGGCAGGCGGAGTTGCTGGAGTGCTTGGTAGACGTGCTATCCCACTGACCACGTACCGACTGGGTAGTGCCTTGGTAAGGACATCCAGAAGACGTACGACTTCCTCCCGCGTCAGCGGCGCGTTCTTGGCCAGATAGAGTTCACCCCTTTCTATGGGGGCCAGACCATCGGCCGGGCTGCGGGCTGTTACTACGACCACAGGAATCTGTGCCGTTTCTCCGCCTTCTTGTATGGCATTCAGCACATCGAGTCCGCTCTTGCCTGGCAGGCCCAGGTCCAGCAGGATCACATCCGGCATCTGAGCGAGTTGGCAGATGGCCTCCTCGCCCGAGGCCGCTAACAGGATGGCCATGTCTGGCCACTCCCGCTGGACCAATCGCCGCAACAGGCGAAGCATGTCGGGGTCGTCTTCCACCAGCAGAATGCTGCGGGGCGAATCGTGGACGGAGCGGATGGCTGACACCACCTCTCTGCCGGTAACTGGTTTGAGCAGGAAGCCAGCCACTTTCATGTTCAGGCTGGTGTGGCTTTCGGTGGGCAGGCTGCAGGAGATGATGGGAACGTCAAAAGGAGCCACCGCATCCAGCAGATCCCGAGCGTTGCTGCGTATCTGATCGATGGGCTCCAGGGGACGCCTGGCGATGACCGCTGCGGCCGGGTGGTGTTCGTGCACCAACGCCACCGCCTCCGGCACCGTGCTCGCCACCAGGATGTGCACGCCCTCCAGATGCCTCTCCAGCATGCGCACGGCAACAAGATCCTGACAGAGGGCGACCACACTCCTGGTGTCATCAAGTTGGCGGCCATGGGATAGGGTGCGAGTGACGCCGGGTTGAGGGGTCCAATTGCTCAGTCGCCGTATCGGCAGAGTGAAGTAGAAGGTGCTGCCGCTGCCCAGTGCGCTTTCGGCCCAGATATGCCCGCCATGCAGCCGCACAAAATGCTTCGAGATCGCCAGCCCCAGGCCAACGCCCCGCACCGGTGGGCGCACTTCCATCTTGGCCTGCTCGAACTCCTGAAAGATCGTCTCCAGTCTCTCTTCAGGGATGCCTTCTCCGGTGTCGCGAACATAGACCGTCACTTCCTCGTCGCCAACCGTAATCCCCACCTCGACATAGCCCTCATGGGTATGCCGAACGGCATTGTTGATGAGATTCAAGATCACCTGGCGGATGCGGGTTTGATCAATCTGGAGTCCAGGGAGCCAATCGGGTAGAGAGATCCGGAGTTCCAGGCACGAATCGCGGAACAGGGCTTCGGCACTGGCTAGCGTATCCCGCATCAAGCGGCAGAGGTCCGTCGGCTCAGGCAGAATGGGTAGGCGCCCCGCTTCGATCTGGGCAAGGTCCAGCACATCATCGATCATCTTCAGCAGATGCTCCGAGTTACGCCAGATGGCCACGAGATCCTCTCGCAGAGCTGGCGGCCACGTGAAGTGGCCATAGCTATCGGGCGAAGTGCAGAGCGTCTCTGCAAAGCCGACGATGATGTTCAGCGGTGTGCGAAACTCGTGGCTGATATTGGCCACAAATCGGGCCTTGATGTGGCGAGCTTCCTCGGCAGCCAAGCGCGCTGCATTCAGTTCCTGGGTCGTACGCTCCAAGAGTCCATAGGTAACCCTGAGGGAGTCCAGCGCTTTTCTCACCTCGCCGCGCCGCCTACGTGCATCGTCTGCTGCCCGCCAGGCCTGCTCCTGACTGTGCATGGCCCAAGCTAGGGCCGTGTAGAGACTGTGCGAAGCGAACCAGGAGGTGATAGCGCTTATCCAGAACAGAATCAGCACGGGTACCCAGTCAAGGCTTCCGATTCCCTGAGGCATGCCCATCACCGATACACATAGGAGTGCGGCGATGCTGAGCAGCGATGCAGCCACAAGCGAGGCCCCTGCGCCAGCGACCAAGCCTGCCATGCCAACCACGATCGACTGGAAGTAGAGCCAGTGGAGCGATGGACGACCCAGGTAGCCCAGGAGAAAACAACAACTGACCCCGGTAAGCAACAGAATACTACGGGGCACAGCAGGCATGTGTTTGAGCAGCAATACACTGCTGCAGGTCAGCATAACGGTGATAGCCGGCCATACCGGGCGGAGGTCAAGGGGCTCCTGATTAGCTATCCCAAAGCCCGCTGGGACGAACCACAGCCATGAAGCCGCCAACCCCACAAGACAGAGGTTCTCCAGTGCCGATTGGCGTAGTTGCTGCAAGTCTCCGTAAGCAGGCGGACCAGTCGGTACAGAAGCGGTCATCGCTACCTACCTTTCTTGAGCCAACTAGGGCGAGGGATAGCGCTCCTTCACAGCAAGGGCCGGCGCCAGAGCCGGTTCGAGTATAGCCTCTACAGCCCTGAGCACCAACTCGGCCTGCAGCGCAACCCCTGAATGCAGGCGCAACTGGGCAGCCTGCAGAATTCGCGCAGAGTATCTTGCTGTACCCATCACCCATCAATAGCAGACCAAGCTTCCATGCTCAATGGCGCTGACTTTTAGGCTCACGCTGTGGCAGCCCGCTTGCTGTGCACATCACTCCTCAATAGCAGGCCGGGCTCCCACACTCGGCAGCGGGGGGACGCGCCGCTTGCTGCTGTGAGTGATGAGTCGCTATGCGTTGCATTGACGAGCCTTCTGCTGAGCTCCAGGCAAGACGTGGGAGCCCGGTCTGCTGGTGGGGAGAGGCGCACACGGCGACATGCTCCGGCTCACGGGTCAAAAGTTAGCACCATTGGACTCCCATCCCTGGTCTGCTACTGGGGCGACGGGTACAGCGGATGGATCGCCACGTCGTAAGCCGGGAAACTAGCATCATTGAGCTTCCCAGCCCAAGGGGCTTTACTTCCTCAGCCCGAGGCTTGCCACAGGAGCCCCGGGCGGTCTCGGCCATATGCGCAACTCGGGTCACATATGCACCGACGACTCTGGGATGTCCCCCCGAGTGGACGGGGTCTGTCCAAGGTTTTGGGTAAGGTGTAGAATAGGGGAGGTGGATTGATCAGCCAAGGGGAGGTGAGCTATGGTTGAGGGAACGAAAGGGACTGGTGGCGAAGAACTGTGCGGCATGTTTGGAGCGATGTATGACGAATTGATGGCTTGGCGCCGGCAGCACCCACACGCGTGGG
>DAOUGZ010000303.1:0-3762 GCA_034428955.1 Anaerolineae bacterium
CTATCACACGCAGGATGGCGCCCAGACCTGGGAGCCGCTCTCGGGCACGCCGGACCTGGCGGCCTTCCTGCAGGGCGGTGGCGACGTGCTGCAGCTCGACTTTGTGAGCCAGGACACCGGCTGGGCTATCGTGCGCGGGGCCGACGGGCGCAGCACGCAGCTCGTCACGACCCAGGACGGCGGGCGTAGCTGGGATCCCGTCGACGCGCAGGTCGATGAGCCAGAGTCCACGATCTGGTCGGTAGTGGACGGCTGGACCGGCACCATCGTCGCACTCGACCCGGGGCGCCTGTACGACGACTATTTCCTGCGCGACGACGGCGAGCGCTACGGCATCGACGGCACCACGGCGGGGCTGAACGCGCAGATCGAGCGCGCACGCGAGCAGGGGACGGCCGTCCAGGTCTGGGGCCAGCTCATGACGGGCTGGCCGGACGTCAACGGTCGCGTGATCGAGGTCAAGCGGCTGGAGGTGCTGGGCCCTCCAGGTGTGGCGGCGACGTCGACGGCAATCGACGCAGATCATCGCGCTTTCACCGACTGGACGTACGGCGTATCGCTGCAGATCCCCGCCGGTTGGGCCGCCGTCGCAGGGTACGGCGCACGCTACGGCGGGTCGGACGGCTACTTCGACCTGGGCGCCCGCTCCAGAGCGCTCAGCATCGACGAGGTCACAGCCCTGGAGGCCGGCCACCACCTCCAGCCCTACGGCTCGAGCCCAACGATCGAGAAGCTCACGATCCAAGGGCAGGAGGCGCGCCTCATCTTGCCCTCGGCGGATCAAGATGCGAGCATGGAGAACCGCGCCGTTCTGATCGTCCGCTACCCGGTGCCCGTGAAAGGCTACGGCTACTTCGAGCTGGGCGCAGACCAGGGCCACATCCGCGCGCTCGCGGCGACACTCGCCTTCCTCACTAGCGTGGAAGCTGGGCCGGTCGACGGTTGGACGGGCACGCTGGTCAAGAACTGTTCGATGGCCCAGTTCGACGACTATTTCCAGCGCGACAACGGCCTGCGTTGCGGCGTCGCCGGTGCCACGGAGACCATGGATGCCGAGATCGAGCGCCTGCGCTGCCAGCCCTCAGCCCAGGTACGGGTATGGGGGCAACTGGAGACGGAGACCGCCGACACCAACGGCCTGCGCGTCGTCGTGCAGCGTCTGGAGGTGCTCTCCACCCCACCTTCGCCCACGCCGTGGCCCGGCCCCGGCGTGGAGCCGGTGGCCGGCTGGGAGGGCTATGTCATCCCCTGTGGGGAGGCGGGCGCCGAGCGCTCCTTCCTGCGCAGCGACGGGGCTCGGCTGGGCATCGACACTCAACAGGCTGAGGCCCTGGAGGCGCTGCGCTTGGCCGAGTGCGAGGGTTACCGCGTGCGCATCTGGGGCACCCTCTATCGCGAGACGGCGGGCCTGCGCATCGCTGCCGAGCGGGTAGAAAGGATCGAAGTGGGCACGACGGCCGAGGCGCCGACCTCTGAGAACCAGCCTTGAAGGAGAGTGCTACGATGAAGCGTCATTGGAGGTCGGTCTTGCGCGCGCTCGCAGCGCTGGCTGGCGTGGCGCTGCTCGTGGGGGCGGCCGCGCCTGTGGGGGCCCGGGCTGGCGCCGCTGTCGCCCAGGAGCCTATCTCGCTCTGGCAGGCTCCGCGCATCAGCATCGTCTGGCCGCACGACGGCCAGGGCAACGCAACCCCCGTCGACAAGTCGCGCGTGGTCAACGTCAGCGTCTGGCCCAGCAACCAGGTCGCCTGCTGTCAGGACCCTGGCTTTAAGCTGCTCGTGGCAAAAGGCAATGAGCCGGCGCAGATCGTCTACCAGGAGGGACAGGTGATCGAGCGCACGGCGGGCGGGGTCACCTTCCCGTCGCTCGAGTTCAACAACATCCCGGCCGACCTGGCAGCCAACCCCTCGGCCTCGTATCGCTTTGTCGTGCTCGGCGAGGACTCGAACGTCTGGGTGCACGCCGCCGACCCGCGCACGATCTTCCCACAGCAAGTCGTGCCCACAGGCTACAGCGAGCCGCGTCCAGCACAAGTCGATGCGCGCATCCAGGGCGTCTGGCCACACGATGTGCAGGGGCGGCTGCGCCCGGTGGCAGAGGCGCCGCTGGTCAACATCGCGGTCGACCTCTTCGCCCACGGCACGCTCAACTCCGTCCCGCTCGACTATGAGCCTCATGCCCTGGGTCTACGGATCGCGCAAGGGAACGGCCCGCTGACGCTGCAACCTGACCTGTTGCCGCAAAAGATCACCTACACGGCCAACGGTCAGGCCTTCCCGCGCTGGGTGTTCAATAACGTCCCGGTGGAGCCGGGCCAACAGTACCATTTCGCGCCTTATGTGTATGAAGACCTCACGACCGATCTCCCGTCCTGGTCCTGCACCATCTGGACGCACGCCGCCGACGCCCGCACGCTGCTGCCCAACCCCAGGCCGCCGCGGCCCGCTGTCAGCAGTTGGCAGACCTACGAAGATGCGGCGCAACGCTACCGTCTGCGCTACCCTGCCGGCGCCACCATCGCCACCGGCCAGTCCGGCCAGACCACGTTCACCCTCGTCGACAACCAGACGACCTACACGGTAGGGGTGGGAAAGCGGGAAGCGCTCGTCGGCAGCGATGGACGCGTCGCTCGGCCCGCCGTCCTTCTGGCGACTATCAGCCAGAATCCGGGCCTCTTCGACTTGAGCCAGATCGAGGAGTTCACCATCAACGGGATGCCCGCGGCGCGCGTCGCCTACAGTTTCAGCGACCCCGATCAAGCGCCGTGCAGCACCCAGCGCTCCCAAGCGGTGGACCTGGTCGCGGGCAAGCAGCTCTACATGCTCATGTTCAGGGTCGCCGGCCCGGGCCAGTGCGATGCCACGGCCGTTCCCTGGTTCGAGCAAGTGTTGCAGAGCTTCGAGCCATACTGAGGAGAGCAGAGTCCCGCGGTCCCGACTTGATTCTGGAGACTTGAGATGCCGAGACACGATGGAGCAACATTGAGATGCCAGCGCCGGTCTGCAGCAGTGGTTGCTACGTTGCTACTGGCCGGCCAACTTGCCTGCAGCGGTGCACGGAATACGCCCGCGCCCCCGACGCAGGTGGCCTTGCCCCGGCCAGCGGCAACCGTCACGGCGAGCGCGCCTGCCGCTGCGCCGGCGCCCGCCACGCCTACCGCGCAGCCCTCGCCCGCGGCGCCTTCGCCCACCGTCGCCGCCCCCAGGCTCCCCACTATCTGCCCCGATCTGCCCGGCCGCTTTGCGGTGCTGGGCGTGGCGGGCGGCCTGCTGGGGCCGGTGGCCGTGCAGGGCCGCTACGCCTGCCTGAGCGCCGGCCCGCGGCTCGTGGTGCTCGATCTCTCGCAGCCTGCGCAGCCCAGGCTGCTGGGCCAGGTCGTGGCCGGCCTGGCCCCTATCGCCAGCCTGGCTGTGTCGGGCGACTATGCCTACGCCGCCGACCTGGCCGGCCGGCTGCACATCGTCGCTCTTCTCGCCGGCCCGGCTGCGCCGCGCGAGGTCGGCCACTACGACACCTTCCGCTATGGCCGCGGCCTGGCCATAGACGGCCGCACCCTCTACCTGGCGAACGACGACGGCCTCTACATCCTCGACGTCGCCAACCCCGCCCATTCCACCCTGGCCGGCTTTTTCGACACACCGGGGCGCCTGGAGCGGCTCGTGGTGCGGGATGGGCTGGCCTTGCTCAGCGGTGGCGACTATGTGCAGTATCCCTACCGCGACCTGCGCATCGTCGACGTGGCCGACCCGGCCCACCCCCGCGAG
>DAOUGZ010000304.1:0-5039 GCA_034428955.1 Anaerolineae bacterium
GCCCATGCGCCGCCCGAGCCCGAGGCCCAGGCGCGGCAGCAGGCCGGTTGCCCAGCGACCGATGGCGCCGAGCGTCGAGCGCCGGCCGGTACCCACGTTGGTGTAGCCCGGCGTGGGATAGCCGGCGCAGGGGCCAAGCCCCCTACCCGTGAGCGGGCCCATTCCGGTGGGCCCCGTTCCATCACCCCTTGGCATGATATGCCTCCTTTCGAGGATGCGAGCTCTTACGAGCTCCCTCCATCCAACAGGCGGTGCAGTGTATCGTGGGTCCTCGCCAACTCTTGCCGCCACATAGCCAGGGCCTCTTGCCCGGCCGGCGTGATGCAGTAGACGCGCCGCGCCGGCCCGCCGCGGGCCGTCTCCCAGGTGGATTCGACCCAGCCGGCCTCCTCCATCTGGCGCAGGGCGCGGTAGACGAGCCCCGAGTCCACAAGCTCGGGCTCGAGCCCAAAGCGCCCCAGCTCGGCGATGAGGTCATAGCCGTGCCGCGGCCCCTCCTGCAGCAGGGTCAGCAGGCAGGGCTCCACCAGGCGCGAGATCTGGCCGCGCTGTGGCCCACGCCCACCACGCCAGCCGTGTCGGCCTCTTGGTCCGGGCATTCCATCACTCCTAAACTTGTCTCTATATGTTAGTTACATCTAGAGTATACAACCATTTAGCTTTCCTGTCAAGGGGGCCGCGCTGCTTTTCGCGATGGCGAACAACTCGCCATCGCAAGCTCTTTTTCCGCTGCGCTCCAAGTGGGACCTTCCGCTGGCCGAGAACCGCTGGGGCTACCGCAACCTCTCTGGCGGGGGCATAGGCGGTGGCTTGAGCAGGACATGGCGGGCTGTCGGCGTAGAAGACCCCTCCCCCTGCCCCCTCCCCCGCGCTGTGTTGGAGCTAAATCGCTCCAGCGCGGGAGAGGGGGAGCGCCTCCGCCGGCACACATCCCCAGGCCCCCGTGTGCATTGGCGGTCAGAGTCATATTCCATGGGGGCGCGAGGCCGATCTGCGCGCGTGGGCGCCAGGGGCGTCGTGAGGGCGGAGGTGTTCCCCCTATAGGCAGTAACTTTAGCAGGACATGGCGGGCTGTCGGCGTAGAAGACCCCACCCCCTGCCCCCTCCCCCGCGCTGTGTTGGAGCTAAATCGCTCCAGCGCGGGAGAGGGGGAGCGCCTCCGCCAGCCCCAAGGGGTTGGGGTGGGGTCCGCGCTCAGGCGAGCCGCTCTTGCTGGCGGAAGGCGTCGTGGAGCGGGAGGGGAGCACGGTGAACGTCAAGGTCCAGGCTCTGGCGGCATGGGTGCTGCTTTGAAGTGGGGGGCCATCGTCTGCCGCACCATCTGCCGGCCGCGCTCGGTGAGCGCCCACAGGCGGGCCTGCGAGGGGATGGCGCAGGCGCTGCGCTGGGGGCAGTGCCTGCAGCTCCCGCCGGCGCAGCCCGGTGTGACGGGCGCCAGGTAGCCGAGGCGCACGAGGTCCCCGATCATGGATTCGACGAGGGCCTGGTCGGCGCCCAGTTCTTGTGCCAGGGCGCTCAGGGGCAGGGTGCCGCCGGCCCCGTCGATAAGCTGCAAAAGGCGTATAAGCATGCTACACCCCCAAGCCCAGCAGGCGCGCTACTTGGTAGACGAGGATGCCCAGGCCGAAGGAGACCCCGGCCAGGTAGGCGATGTTCAGGGCCGTCCAGCGCCAGCTACCCGTCTCTTGCCGGATGGCGGTGATGGTGCCCACACAGGGCACAAAGAGCATCTGCACCACCAGGAAGGCCAGACCGGCAGCCGGGGTCAGCAACTGGGGCAGAGCGGCCGCCAGTGCGCCCTCGGAGCCGGCGGTGAGAATGGCCATGGTGGCCAGAGCCTGCTCTTTGGCCACGATGCTGGCCAAGAGGGCCACCATCAGCCGCCAATCCAGCCCCATCAGGCCGCCCAGGGGCGCCAGGAAGTGACCCACGCCGGCCAGGTAGCTCTGCTCGATGTTGCCGCTGGGGAAGGCGGCCAGCGCCCAGACGATCACCGATAGGAGCAGAATGACCGTGCCTGCCCGCGCGCAGAAATCGACGACGTGCCGCCAGGTGTGCAGGGCAATGGTGCGCCAGTTGGGCAGGTGGTAGAGCGGCAGCTCCATGATAAAGGCCGGGCTCTCGCCCCGAAAGAGCAGGCGGTTCAGCAGGCTGCCCGAAAGGCCCATGACCAGGAGGGAGAAGGCGATCAGCCCCAGGGTAGCCAGGGGGCCATAGCCGCCGAACAGGGCGCCCGTGATAAAGACCAGGACGGCCATGCGCCCGGCACAGGGCACCATGGGCACGAGCAGGGTTGTGAGCAGGCGGTCGCGCCTGGATTCGAGAATGCGCGCGCCGAGGACGGCGGGCACGTTGCAGCCAAAGCCCAGGAAGAGCGGCAGGAACGATTTGCCGTGCAGGCCCATACGGTGCATAAAGCGGTCGGCGACAAAAGCACCGCGCGCCAGGTAGCCGACATCCTCCAGGAAGGCAATGGCGGCAAAAAAGAGGGCCAGCATGGGCAGCAGGGTGAGCACGGTGCCCACGCCGCCGAGGATGCCGTCGGCCAGGAGCCCAACGAGCCAGGCCGGCGCGGGGGCGAGGGCAGCGCGCAAGAGGTCACCGGCGGCGGCGATCACCGCCTCCAGCAGGCCGACCAGGGGCGCCGAGGCCTGGTAGACGAGCCAAAAGGTGGCGCCGAGGAGGCCCAGCAAGAGGGCCGGCCCGATGTAGGGATGGGTGGCGACACGGTCGAGCCGCTCGGTGAGCGAGATGGCGCCGGCGCGCGGGCGACGGACGGCGGCGCGCGTCATGCGCCCGATCCACTCGTAGCGGGCGCCGGCGATGGCCAGGACGGCATCCTCGTGCCGGCGCAGCAGGGCATCCAACGCCGCCCAGCGCTCGGCGCCCAGATGCGCGCGCAGGAGGACGGTGACTTTACGGTCACCCTCGAGCACCTTTTGCGCCAGCCAGCGCCGGGGATAGGGCTCGGGCGCATCCCCGCCGATCAGCGCCTCCACCTCGGCGATCAGCTCTTCCAGCTCGGGCCCCATCTCGGGCCGGTGGGGGGCGTAGGGGATGGCGCCGTCCGCCAGTTGTTCGATGGCCGCGACCAGTTCGCGCAAGCCCTCACGGCGCGAGGCCACCAGCGGGATGACCGGCACCCCCAGCGCCGCCTGCAGCACATTGGCCTCCACGCGTACGCCGTGGGCCTCGGCCACATCCATCATGTTCAGGCCCACCACCACCGGCACCGGCAGCTCCAAGAGTTCGGCCACGAGGTAAAAGGTCCGCTCCAGGTTGGCGGCGTTGACGATGACGGCGACGACATCGGGCCGTTCGCGGAGGATATAGTCGCGGGCGAGCTGTTCCTCCACCGAGTTGGCGCTGAGGCTGTAGGTGCCGGGGAGGTCGACCACTTCCAGCGCGCGGCTATTGTAGTGGCAGGTGCCGCGCTTTTGCTCCACCGTTTTGCCGGCCCAGTTGCCCACATGCTGCGAGAGGCCGGTGAGGGGGTTGAAAACGCTGCTTTTGCCGACGTTGGGCGAGCCGGCCAGGGCCACGACGACGGGTCGGCCGGCCCGGCAGGGGTCCGCGGTAGCTACCGGTTGTGACGCGCCCCGGCTGCGCCGCCCATTCTCGGTCGCAGCATGCGCCGGGCAGCGCCGCATCTGCACAATCTGTCCGAAGCTAATGTTCTCTATCATGGGGGTTCCCGTTCCTGATAACCCATATCTTGTTCGCCTCGCCGCGTCCGAGGGCGACACGCGTATCACGCACCACGACGATCACCGGACCTTGGTGCTGATTCTGCACCATGGTCACCTCAACCCCAGGGGTAAAGCCGAGGGCCAGGCAGCGGCCCATCAGCCCCCGCCCGGCGCGAAAGCTGTGGATCACCCCGGCCTCGCCGGCCTCCAGCGCGCCCAGGGGGATGGCGCCGTCGGACCCCGCCTCCACCTCGCCCGCAAGGAGGACGCGCGCCTGTGCCTTGTCTGCCAGGTTGCGGGGCAGCCGCGCCGGGCGCCCCTCCACACTCAGAGATAGGTCGCCCTCGCCGGAGGCCTCTGTCAGCTCGACCCGCGCCCCCGGCCGGATGCCGCAGGCGCCCAGGCGACGCAGAACGGCGCCTTCTTCATCCATGATGCGCACGACGCGCGCCATCTGAGCGGGCGCCAGCGCCGAAAGCGGCAAAAGTGGCGCGCCGGGCCCATCGGCGGCCTCACCGGGAATGGCGTGGCCGTGGGGGCAAGTATCGCTCTCGCCCAGGGCCAGGGCCAGCCGGCGCTCCAGGTCCGGCGAGGTAGCGTGCTCCAACTGGCAGGCCTGCTCGTGGATCTTGTCCCATTCGAGGCCCAGCACGTCGTGGAGGAACCGCTCCCAGAGCCGGTGACGGCGGATCATTGAGGAGGCCACATCGCGCCCGGCCTGGGTGAGGGCCGGCTCGCGTCGCGGCTCGTAGCTGACCAGCCCATGATCGGCCAGCCGGCGCAACATCTCGGTGACCGTAGGCGGCGCCACCCGGCACTCGCGGGCCAGGGCCGAGGTCGTCACCGGCTCGCCGCGCTCCGTCAGCCGGCCAATAGCCTCCATGTACTCTTCCATCTGCGCACTGATCATATGCACCTCACGGATTGGTCCTGCTAATTAGGTCACCCTAATTATCTCATGGAAAGGGGTTCCTGTCAATAGGGAAGAGGTGGGGGCGCAGGGCTTGAGAGTCGCGGCCTGTCATGCTGAGGACCCCAGGGTGCGCGGAACCCTGGGCGAAGGAGAGAACGTCCCGAACAGGCGCCGCAAAGGCAAGGCCCGCTGCTCTGGACAGTCTGGCGCAGAGGTACGCCATGGCGAGCATCCCGGAGAGCGAGAGACCCTGTGAACAGCGGGCAAGGGGCCGCAATGGTGCAGCGTTCGCAGAACCGGCTCAGGCCCCGCCCCACAATCCGGGAGCCGGATTGCTAGCCGGCCAGCCGCCGGGCTTTGCGCGGCTGCGTCTTGCGGCGGGCCATTTCGCCGGCCATCAGGCTGGCAAAGAGGCTGGTGATGGGCACGGCGAGGAT
>DAOUGZ010000305.1:0-11372 GCA_034428955.1 Anaerolineae bacterium
AGCAATGCAGCCAGCATGTCTTGCCGTGGTCGTGAGCCAACTGGGCGTACTTTTTGAACCACGGCAGCACGAACCGGCGCAGGACCTGAGGCGAGACCATCGTCGAGGTCGTGAACCCCAGATCGTCAGCATGCCAGATTGCTCCAATCTCTTCCATGTCCACAACAGATGCGTAGTGGTCGTAGACGATCTGTCCCCATCGCTCAAAGACCGCCGCCACCAGGTCGGGATCGTCGTACACCATGGTGAGGAACTGCTCTGTTCCGAGCAAGGTAAACACGACATGTTGGAAGACGGTACCCATTACCGTCATCTTCATGCCATCGGGGAGGTTCTGCGCGACCAACTCAATGGGCCGGTAATCCGGCTTGATCTCCTCCCAAGGAAAGCTCTCGAATTGCTCCCAGTTGGAGATCAGCCCTCGCCCCTCCTCGATCCAGCGTCGCTGGCCTTTGGACAACGTCGCTGTATCGTCTCCATGCCTGCTCAGTCTCTCAGGATGGTTGAGCACCCCCAGAGAGACGTTCAGACAATCGTAGCCGAGCCTGGAGTAAAAGTTGACAAGTTGTTTGTAATAAGGCTCGAGAGTATCCTCGCTGAGTGGGATCCAAGGAACGCCAAGGTAGCGCTCTGAGATGTGCTGCATCAACTCCTTGTCCATGAGCAACTCTACGAGGTGTACACGTTGCGGCTTGCGCTCTCCTTTGATGACGCGCTCCAGTTCTTCAAAGTTAGGTGTGGGAGCAGGGTATAGACAATCCATTCTGGTTCTCCTTCTATGGTCCCGCGATCTTGTTTCTGCGGGAGCAAAGCCGTATGATGCCTATGGACAACCTGGTCTACGTCATCCAGCCATGCGGTCGATGGCTCTTTGTACAGCCAGGAAATTGGCCAGAGGGGTACCCGCGGGTGTAGAATCGCTGGGCATGAGCATGAAATGCCGACCGGGCGCAACTTCGGCAGCGATCTCTGTGACCCTGATCTCGACCTCCTGAGGCGTTGCCTGTGCGAACCAAACAGGGTCGAGTCCTCCAATGATCGTCTTGTGTGGCCCAAGCACCTGCCGCGCATAGCCTAGATCCACATTCCCAGTTGGTGGCGGAGTCAGCGATTCCACGCCATCCAGCCCCGTGCCTGCAATAAGAGGCAGCAAGTCATGGAGGTGCCCGCAAGCGTGCAGCAGGAGCAGTTTGCCGTTTTCGTGGAACATGTGGGCCATCTCGGCGAGTATCGGAGCACAGTAGCGCGCAAACTGACTTGGCGAGACGAGCAGAGTGCCCGAATTCTCGGGTACGATGCCCACTTCTGCAGGGGAGCCTGCGGCTACCCGGGTGGCCATCAGCGCCTTGTCCGCCATTGTCGACATCAGCCGCTCCATGGCCTTGGGATAGTCGGCCAAGAAGTAAGAAGTGCGTGCGAGCCCCAGGTCGTACATGATCAGATGGAGCAGTGGCGTGCACGGCGTGAGCAGCATGATAATGCCGTCATCCCCGATGGTATCCATCCTGTGCTGAGTAAAGTGATATGCGGGGCGCGGTTCCATGCATTCCCACAGGTACTGATAGGCCCGTAGGTCATCTATTGTCTTCACCAGGCGTTCTTCGCGAAACCAGGTCTTGCCTCCTTCGCTCGTCTCACGAAGGCGCTGCGTGAGCGTGCCGAGGGGAGTCTCATACTGGAGGATGGTTTGATCCCCTACTCTGGCTATGCGGCGGATGTCTGAAGGAACTCCATGATCTGCGCTCTGGTCATCGAAGTGCAGTCCATAGCCGACATAGGAGCGGACCCAACGCTCTGCGATGTCACTACCTATGCATCTGCAGCAGTCCACAGGGTCGTTCACTTTCCAGTCTACAGACAGAGTAGACCAGAAAAACTCGTTCACCAAGGGGACAAATGGCAGCCGATCTGGGATCCCTCCGTGAAGTACAGTGAGCAAGCGTTCTCGGCCGCTCATCTCACATTTCGGTACTTGTGCTTCTGCCAAAGCGACGTCTCCCCTTTCCCCGCGTTCAGCACCGAGATCGGCCGCCATCAGTAGGGAGTGCCTAGGGCGAGCCAGGCCTCTAACGCCCTGCCAACCCGCTGAAAGAGAATCCCTGCACGAAGAAGCGCTGTCCGAAGAAAAAGATGACGATGAGCGGAGCAATCGATACTGTTGACGCCGCCATGACCAGATGCCACAGTGTGGTATGCTGGCCTTGGAACATGTACAGCCCCAATGGTACGGTGAGCTTGGCGTTGGTACTCAGGTACATGAGTGGCCTCATAAAGTCGTTGTAATGCGACATGCCGGCAAAGATCGCTACTGCAGTGATAGCCGGCGTACAGAGCGGCGCGATGATCGTCCACAAAATGCGTAAAGAACTGGCGCCATCAAGTCGCGCTGCTTCATCCAGCTCCATGGGAAGCGACCGCATGAACTGACGTAGCATGAAGATGAAGAACGCGCTACCGAACCAACTCGGAACGATCAGCGGAAGATAGGTATCGATCCAATGGACCTTGAAGAACATGACAAACATCGGTACTAGCGTCACAACACCGGGTAGCATCATGGTGCCTAGAAGCAGCGCAAAAACGACTTCTCGCCCTCGCCATCTGAGCCGAGAGAGGCTGTACGCAACGCCCACCGAACTAACAATGTCGCCCAAGGAGGCGAGTATGGTTATGAGGGCCGAGTTGAGCATGAAACGCCCAAATGGGAGCATCCGGAAGATCTCTGCATAGTTTCGCCATTGCGGGTCTCTCGGAATCCACTGTATGGGTGTTTCAAACACTCCCCCTATCCTCTTCAGCGATGTAGTAACCAACCACATGAACGGCAACATGAAGGCAAAGCCCAACACCACTAGGATCAAATGCAGCAATACCTTCGCAAGCGACCTCATCACCCGCCCCATGCGAAGGTGCCTATTCACCACGCTCTCCATTGCTTCTCCCTTTCACCTCAACCCTAACGCTCTCTCACGATTCCCAGCCGAACGCGTATGCCCGAATGGGGTTGAACAGAAAAGCCGCTGTACTGCTGGCGTTATCCAATCTCGTAGTGCACCCATCGGTTCGTGAATCGCAACTGAACGATCGTCACAATCATGATTAGGAAGAACAAGAGCCATGCGAGCGCGGCGGCATAGCCCATGCGATAGAACCGGAATGCGGAATCGTAGATGTAAAGCACCATGAAGAGGGTCGCATTCTGAGGCCCGCCTCGCGTCATTACAAAGGAGGCAGCGAACACCTGGAAGCTGGAGATTATGCCCATGGTCAGGTTGAACAGTATTACCGGTGACGTTATGGGGATCGTGATATTCGTGAATCGCTCCCATGCGTTTGCGCCATCGATCTGAGCTGCCTCTATCAACTCTGGTGGCAGGTTCTGCAGAGCGGCCAGAAAGATCACCATCGCCGGCCCAACTCCCCACAAGCTCATCATGATAAATGCCGGTTTGGCGTACGGCGGGTTGGTCAACCAAGCGATAGGCGCGATCCCAAACAGCCCAAGTAGCTCATTGACCACACCGAATTCCGGGTTGAATATTTGCACCCAGATCAGTGCACTCGCAACGGCGGGCGTGATGGAAGGTAAATAGAACACAGTGCGAAAGAGGGAGCGACCAACGATGCGCTGGTTCAGGGCTACCGCCAGACCAAAAGCTACCATCAACTGCAATGGTACTCCCAGAAAGGTATAGTAGGCTGTATTCCACAACGAGATGCCAACCAGTTCGTCAGAGACAAGACGGGCAACGTTTCCAATCCCTATCCATTCGGGGGGCGACATCATGTTCCAGTCTTGTGTGACGAGATAGAGCGAGTAGAGCATTGGGCCAACCCAGAAGAGGGCCACCCCGATTAGAAAGGGAGCCGCAAGCAACCATCCATCGCGGTTCTCCACTCTCAGTAGTCCCGATGAACGCTTCCGCGCCATCGGCCGCGGCCGAGCAGTGGCTGCGGCTGGACCGTTTCCTGGATTCCCAACCCGCGGTCGCTGCAAAGACTTGTCCGTTTTTGCCATCTCAGATTGCCTCCGGCACCCGAACCCTCAGCACAGCCTCGACATCAGGCTTGGTCACCTGAATTCGAAGAGGAGCGTCCTTGCCATGATCGTTCGTCGAATAGTAAGGGACAAGCTCCGCTGCCCCCGTTCTCCCAAACTTAGTTGTGCTCATCGTAGCTAACGGTTTCTTACTGCTGTAGCGCAGCATATCCCTTAGCAAGGCTCACGAGTCCTTGCTTGTGGCGCCACGCCGCGCGCAGAGCTTCGTTTTGCGCCCTACGCGGTCCGGCTCTTGCCCGATAACGCCAACTGCCACGCCCTTGGGTATGTCCAGACTTTGGGTAAAGCTGGTAAAGACAAATCCTGTTGTCCGTCCATACCCACAGTGTTTCGCATATCTCGGCGCTACATTGACAGGTGGGATGCAGAATGGTCACCGGCCCCTTACACTGCGTGGCTTGGGATCCAACGCGGGGTCCTCCGAGCCTGCGACGGGCCGTGGAAGCTCGGAGTGCGGATTCCTGGAGCTAGGTGACGCTGTGGTACGGGTTGCGGAGCCAGACTAGCGGTGAGTTGGGCGGCGCTAAGCCGCAGCGCCGCCCAACTGCACTCTACTCGGTACACTTTATCCAACGACCCCAGTGGAGCGCGCAAACCTATGCAGGACCTGAACCATTTGGGGCACTGCTGGCGCTAGCTTCCCTTCTTCCGGTGGTATTCGTCGAGGATTTCCTGCATCTTGGGGTTGGCTGTCTCCAGCGCCTCCTTGGCATCCGTCCCATTCTTCATGGCCTCGAAGGCGACTCCAAGGGGCGATCCAGCGGCGTTCAGGCTGTTGGTATCGAGGCCTTCCCCGCCGATGATCAACGGCTTACCCTGTTGCATCGCTGTCACAAACGCTTGCGGGTTGTCGCAGTTGTATTTCTCGGCCACAGCCTGCGTCCAATAGGAGCTCTGCATGGATACGACACCGGGCATGCGCCCACCGTCAGAGATCGCTTTTTGACCATCCTCGTCGAGTATGTACTTGACCAGTTCCCAGCTTTCTTCCTTGTATTTGGTTCCCACATAGATCGTGTGGCCGCTTACTGATGGGCAGAACTCGCTCTGGTTCGTCTTGCCTTTGGGGACCTCGACGATGCCATAGTTGAGTCCACCCTCTGTCAGGGAAACATCGCCCCAGCACCAGGATAGATACCATGGACCGTCCATGCACATTGCCACGCGGCCTTCCCAAAAGCTGATGCCGCCGCCCTGGAGCGCTGACGGAGGGGGTACCCAGCCGTTCTTGCGAGCGTCGGGTCCGAACCACTGCAAGTTCTCGATGATATCGGGCTGGGTCCACCGAGATTCCGTCGGCTCAACGATCCTGTCCCACTCGAGCGTGCCATCTCGGCGCCAAGCTTGTGCCCAGCACCATAGCCAACTATTCTGATCGTTGAAGGCGTAGTACTGCACACCTTGGTCCTCGTAGGTCAATTTGGGGTATAGCGCTTTGAAGTCATCCCAAGTCCAATCGTCTTTTGGATACGGGACCCCCTGCCTGTCGAACATATCCTTGTTGTAGTAGAGCGCAATACTGCCGGCATCGGCCGGTGACATGTATATCTTGTCTTCCCATTTGCATTGCAGGTTGTAGCCTTCGGTGTCTGGCCACCAGCTTGCTTTGTCGTCACGATCGATATAATCATCGAGCGCTAGAAGTTGATTGTTGTCGACAAAGGGTGTCCACCCGATGCCCTGAGCGTAGATGACGTCTGCCGAATTGCCTGCTGCAAAGTTGGCCACTGCTTTCTGATAGTAGCCGCCCAAATACTGCTCGGGGCTGACTCTGATCTTGTCCTGCTTCTCCATAAAGCTCTGGACAATGTTGGTGTATGTCGTCATATCCGGGGCGTGGCCCCACACCGACAGACGGATGAACGTAGGCCCTTCGTCAGCCGGAACAGCAGTCACCTCTCGCTCAATAACCTGCGGGGTTCCCTCTACGATAACCGTCTCCTTGACAGTCTCCTTCTGGGGCTGACAAGCAGCTAGTAAAGCAGCTGATGCCGCTACCCCCACTGCGCGCAGGAAACCGCGACGTCCAACTCGACGATCCATTTCATGCCCTCCCTGAGCATTTCATGGGCCCAGCTCGCGATAGCCAGGCCATCGATACAGTCCTCATTGGAACTGCTGTGTGGCTGTTGTTGACGAACTGCTAGCCGCCAAGTCGGAGGCGTCGCAGAGCGGCAGCCCACTGTCCACGATCGCGCCTCGAGACTGCCGCGAGTCTCACAGCCATGATGTTACCCGCTAGCTCTTTGTACTGTGATACACGTGCGTTAGTTCAGCCTCCAGCAGCTATTCTCTCACCTTTTTGACGTCGTACAGTCTTGCGCCTATTATACCATGTGTGCTCGGCTTGGAGCCTGACTCAAACCTGACACCGCCTGCCGCATTCTTGGCAGATCGTGTACACTCTCGCAAAGGGGATCGCTCGTGGAGGCAAGGGAAGCAGGAGCGAGCGGCAGCATCGCTATCAACGCTGCTGAGGTGCATCAGGCACTGAGTTGCTTGTATGACGGCGCGGCTCTTGGGCAGGTTGCCTTGGCCAGTCGTCTACCGGCGCTACAGCGCCTAGCATCCGTAGCCGAGAGGGCTCTTAAGCTGCGCGCTCTCTTGTTGGACTGCATTGAGCAACTGCAATCCGGTCGGCCAGCCTCTTTTCGTTCGGCCGCGACACGTAGTTATGATGTGCTGACGCTGCGCTTTGTGGAGGGCCTGACCATGGCGCGCATCGCCGACGAGCTATTCATCAGCGAGCGCCAGGCCTACCGTGATCTGGTGAATGCTGAGGAGCGGCTGGCCGAGATGCTAAACACATCCTGCTGGACTGCCGACCGGCCGCAGCCGGTTGAGACGCGAGCTGGTGCCGACACCATCGACGAAGAACTGCGGAACCTAATTCCACAGAGTTCCTCCATCGATGTAAATGATGTCCTGGGCTCATCGCTCCGCACTGTGCAACCGCTGGCCAAAGCGTTGAAGACTTCCCTCATCTGTTCGGCGCCGCCAAGTACTCTCTCAGCCATAGCCGACCCGGTGCTCTTGAGAACCACTCTAGTGAAGATGCTGAGCACAGCGGTGCGCAACACACGGGACTGTAAGGTGCATGTCGACGTCAAGCCCGCCCCAGGGCAAGTAACGATTACCCTGCGCTTTGCAGCGAACCGAGAACTCGATCTTCAGGCCGTTCATGGCGACCAGGCCAGCATGGCGCAAGCACAGGGTCTGATCTGGAACCTACAGCGCTCTCCTGATCTTGTAGTCAGCGCTTCGATCACTCTAGTCTGCCAGCGACGCCGGTTGGTGCTGGTTCTGGAGGACAATAATAGCACCATTGAACTCTACCGTCGCTTTCTGATGCACAGTCAGGACTGGGAATTGGCTGTATGTGACCCGCACAACATTCTGGAAGTAGCCAGTGATAGACAGCCGGCCGTGATTGTCCTCGATGTGTTGATGCCAGAACAGGACGGTTGGCAAGTAATGCAGGCTTTGCGCGCCCAGCCTGAGACTGCCCAGATTCCTATCATAGTCTGCTCGGTATTTGACGAGATGGATCTTGCACAGGCGCTTGGTGCCAGCGGCTACATCAAGAAGCCAGTTAGCCGTGACCAGTTCCTGGCTTCGCTTGAAGCTGCCCATTCTCGTGGACATAATCCGGCTTGACGGTAGCGAGAACGTTCTTGATAAGGCTCACCACTTCGTCGCTAGCGAAGCCAGTCACCTTGGTTAACCGGAAGGCGTCTGGGCACGCTGGAAACTGTGCCGCAGTCGAGCGTCCGCCACTCACAAACATGACCGGCACTTTGGCCAGTTCGGGGTCATCCTGCATGGCTTGAGCCACGGCCAGTCCGCCGAGTTCTGGCAGGACGACGTCGAGCAGCACCATGTCCGGTTGCTGTGCACGCACCTTCGCAAGTGCCTCCAGACCATCATAGGCCCAGCTCACTTTGTGGTCTAGCTTTGCGGCCTGGAAGCTGCGCTGTACGAACTGCACAAAACCGCGGTCATCGTCTACGACGAGGATCTCACCTCCAGTCACCACTTGCAGCACCTCACGTACTAGAGCCTCACTCGAGATCGGCTTGACTAGGACCCTCGCTTCGCGGCCGTCTCTGTATTGCATACGGTGCCGTGGCAGGTAACACTCGATGATGGGGATGCCGGCGTGTGGGGTAAAGGCTGGCCTTATGCCGACCTCACACTTGGGCTTAGCACTGAGATCCACGATGACGCCGTCGGGATGCCAGGCATCCACGAGGTCGGATGCCTGTTGAGCTGTCTCGGCGCGGTGTATCTCGTAACCTTCCATGCGGCGCCTGAGGAACAGAGCAGAGTACTCACTGTCGCTCAGCACGACCAGATGCTTGCCCCAAGAGAGGGCTCGCTCAGGGCGACCGGTGCGCAACAGGAAGGGCACTTCAGCGCGCGTCAGAGGGAGCGTGAAAGAGACCGTCGTGCCTTCATTGAGGTTGCTTGCGGCCCAGATGCGCCCACCGTGGAGTTGCACGAGATGCTTGGCGATAGCCAAGCCTAGGCCTTTCCCTGCCTTATCGGCTTCTTGCCAGGCTTCGGCCTGCTCGAACTCGTCAAAGATGCTCTCCAGTCGCTCTGGGGGGATGCCGGCGCCAGTGTCTGCAATGCGAACGAGCACCTCTTCTGCCTGTAGCGTCGCACTGACCGTAATGCTTCCCTCCTCTGTGAACCGGTAAGCGTTACTGAGCAGATTAATGAGCACCTGGCGGATGCGAGTGGAGTCGATGAGGAGCTTGGGCAGGTCTTGCGGAAGCACTACCTGCAACTTGACCGTTTTTTTCTCCAAGAGTCGATGCAAGACTTGGACAGCTTCGTGTATCACTTGGTTCAGGTCTGTCCAGTCGCGACGGACCGGCATGTGCAGCGCGTCCAGTCGCGCCAGGTCAATGATGTCATCCACGAGGCTGGATAGATGACTGGCATTGCGCCGAATTTCCAAGAGGTCGCGACGCAAGATCGGAGGCCATGCCGAGATGCCATAGACCTCGGGCGAACGACTCATGATCTCCGTAAAGCCCAGAACGATATTGAGGGGTGTACGCAGTTCGTGGCTGATATTGGCTGCAAACTCGCTACGTAGGCGCCGGGCCTGCTCTGCCTCACGACGAGCGAGTTCCAGTTCGGCTGTGGTGCGCTCGAGCATCTCGTGTGTAGTGCGCAGTGAGTCGACCATACGACGAAGTTCGCCACGCCTGCGCCGGGCCTCATTTGCAGATTCCCAGGCGCGCGCCTGACTAGTAAGTGCCCAGGAGAGTACAATGTAGAGATTCCTGGATGATAACCAGGAGACGATGGCGGTAGCCCAGAGCAACGCCAGGGATGGTAGTAGCCCAGCTGGCAGAGGCCCATGTTGGCCGAGGCCGAGAACCAGGGCCGTGACCCCGGTTAGCATAGCTGCCGCTACTAGAGACGCCGCGGGGCCAATAAGGAGTCCGGCTACGACTACCACTAGTGGCTGGTAGAACAGCCGGTAATCGCCAACTGGCCAGGAGAACCAAGGCATTATGGCTGTTGTCATGCCAACTAGGAAGAGTATGCTCCGCCAGAAGAAGTCTAGGCGATTCTTGACTATTGTCAACAGCGAAACGGATAGAAGGGCGAGTGGAGGCAGAAGGGGGAGCACCGCATGAGAGCGTTCCTCAAGCGTAGCTACGACCGCGATCCAGACCCATGCTACGACTATGCTAGCTACGCACAGCGTTGTCAGCGCTGGTTTTCGCAGATCCTCGAGATCGGCCTCAGATGAACGTATGGTGTTTCCCGGTCCGACCGTCGCCGTCATAGTTCCCTCCTGCCACTGCTCATCATTGCGATAGATGCAGGTTCCTACAGTTGCTCCTGGTCACCAGTGATCTCTCGCAACAAACGCTCATCTGTCCTGAACTGCCGCGCTAGAGGATACTGCAACTTTGGAATCCCTTCAAACCGGCGCCAGGCCAGATACGATTGCTTGGAATCCAGCAGGTCTACCAAACGCTTGACTGCCAGCAAATTCAGTACTATAATATATTGCATACAGAATACAGTATGTGACATTCTCCTTTGCACATGTAGCTGCTGTGTGCCAGCTACTGACACTGTCTGACTTGGTATAGGCGCAGTTACGCGTGCTATTAGGCATTGGCAGGCAAGAAGATGTCTATGGCACCTTGATGTGGTTGCCATTGGAGGTACTGCAACGTGCTTCGCCCAAGCTCGTCTCTAGCCAATACCGCACAGCTCGATGGTTTTGATCACCCCACCTTGACCGACCGGATCTATGTCGTTATCAAGGATGGCATCATCAGTCAGGAATTCAAGCCTGGCACGCGGTTGATCGACCAGGAAATCGCTGAGCGGCTGGGTGTGAGCCGCACGCCGGTGCGTGAAGCTATCGCTAGGTTAGCCGCCGATGGATTGGTTACGATGATCCCGCGGCGCGGTGCTTTTGTGGTCCAGCTATCCATCAAGGATATTGAGGATGTGTACGACGTTCGTGAGGCTCTGGAAGGGTTGGCCGTCGAGTTGGCAGTTCAGCGCCTGAGCGATGATGACCTGATGAGTCTGCGCGATCTCCTCGACCAAGCTACAGCTGCCCTCGGCAATAATGAGTTATCGCTCTGCTTCGATCTGGATCGCCAGTTTCATGACACCTTGGTCCAGTTGTCCGACAATGGCAGGCTCGTCGAGTTCAACCGCATTCTCAGCGGGAGCATCCAGGTGAGCCGCTGGTGGCATTGTCGGGACCACATGCGGGCCGAGTTGTCGCTGCGCGAGCATTGGGGGGTTTTCGAAGCGTTGAAGCAAAGGAATGCGGCGCGCGCATCCCAGGCGATCCGTGAACACATCAAGAATGTCCGCATCGAGCTACTTTCGACGGTGAAGGACTCCGCGGCTGAACAGTTGTAACCAGGAAAGCTGTTGGTGGTGTAGTGTATTCGGAGGCGCGCATGCTCCTCTTTCTGGTACTCTAGTGAAAGGCACGATCGCTGCGGAATCTGGTTGCGATGCCTAGGTCTTGCTCACTGCAACTACTGTCGGGGAGAGTTCGCTGCTACTAGGCGCAGATAGTATCCGTTTTTGCTGATTGCAGTTGACGATTCATGATATTCTCAGAGAGGGGCACGCTGTGATACGACTGGGTTTACTCTCCTTCTCCGACGGCCGGGAGCGGGTGCATCAGGGGCTGGCTCCCGACATCCAGGCTCATGCGCAAAGGATCAAGCATACCCTGGAGCAGGCCGGCGAGGTGGAGGTGGTACTGGGGACGGAGATCGTCCACTCGGCCGAGACGGCCCGCCGCGAA
>DAOUGZ010000306.1:0-13986 GCA_034428955.1 Anaerolineae bacterium
CCTGACCGGCGCCATCTACCTTGGCTTGAGCAGACCCCAAGCCAAGAGCGCCTGAGAAAACCATGCCCGACGGCCATCCGCCTTTCGAGCCGCCCATCGAGATACTCAAGCGGCGCTATGCCGCCGGCGAGTTCCTGCGCATTTGTAGCGACCTGGAAGGCTGAGAGCCGGCAGCGCAGCGGGCACAAATGTGCCTGCCATAGATAGGAGAATGAGCCGTGACTCAAGTAACGTCTGCCAGCCTGGGCCTGTTTTGCCTCGTGCCGTTGCTTGTTGTGCTGGTTGTGGCGGTGGTTGCCGTCGTGTTGGTCTGGCGGCAGGACGCTGCCCGGCGCCGGACCGTTGCCGAGCCTTCCGCCCTGGATATCCTCAAGGCGCGCTATGCCGCCGGCGAGCTGACCGGTGAAGAGTACGCGCAGATGCGGCGGGATCTGGAAGGGTGAGGTACGAGCGCCGCGGGCAGGTTCTCATCAATCTTGAATCTCATCACGCCCCCTATGCTGAGAGGGCGACTACCCGCTCGCGGGCCAACTCGGCGGCATAGGCGATAGCGGCGCGCACGGCCTCGGGCGTGAGGCCGGCGGCCAAGTTGTCGAGCACCACCGATACCAGGATGCGCGTGCCTTTGATGCAGGCTTTGCCATGGCAGACGGCCGGATCCACCGTGACATAGTCTCGCCAGTTCATGGGCCGCCTCCCGATTCGATCGTAGCGCTGCCTACTACGCGAGCTTCCGGTTTCCTGCCAACGACGCCGCAAGCACACCACAATGCTGTCGTAGATGCTACTAACGATTATGGCTTGCCTTCTATATGACAGCAAGTGCGCCCTGGCCAAGAGACCTGGCAAGACTGGTGTGCTGTCTTACAGGTCTCGATTAGAATCTCTCAAAGCGCTCCACGTCGAGCACGAAAATCGTCGCGCCCCCCACCTGAACCTCGACAGGGTTCGGCAGGTAAGACTCGTCGGGCTCCGCAGTCGGCGGCAATGGGTTCATGAACTCGGTTCGTCTGTGGCAGTTCTGGCGAATCACAGAGAGCGCATCATCGACCTTGCTCTCGTCTGTTCCTACCAGGATCGTCGCGTTCCCCTCACGCAGAAAGCCGCCGCTGGAATTGATCTTGGTAGAACGGAATCCCCACTCTCTGAGGGCCTGAAGCAGTTGGTCTGCGTCGTCGCCATGCACAATGCTGACGATCAGCTTCATCGCGCGCTACTCTTTCCCCTTTGACCGTTCCTGAACTCTTTCCTGAGGCAAGCTGTGCCTATCAGGGTCTATGAAGTGCTTCCGGCTCGCAGAGGCGGGCTCCCCCGCAGGTTCCACGATCTGTTCTGCGGACGGAACCGCTGCTTCCGTGGTAGGTCCGACGTAGCTGCGGCCTCCCGAAACCTGCGGGAGGGTGCCACCGTGTGGGCCGGGCAAGTAAAGCGGTAGTATACCTATGGTCTGTAGTAATGTCCAATAGCGGCTCGAGGTTTGGAAACCGGGGCTAGGGGCAATACCTTCTGAATAACGAGGCATCAGGAGACGCAGAGAGGCGCAGAGCGGCAGAGGCGAACGCGAAGGAGTAGTGGTAGGAATCACTCCTCCAGCGTAGCCTCTGCGGGTCTCTGCCCCTCTGCGGTCCCCTGCGTCTCCGAAAGCTTTGAAGTGTCGTTGCAGTACTAACCCCGCAGGACCAGGGGAAGGTAGACGTTGCGCGTTGGTGGGTCAGGCAGGTTTATGCGGTAGACGTATAGCCCCCCTTCGCCGTCAGCCAGGCACAGGTAATCGCCGGCCACGCTGATGTCGCAGGCCTGCGACATCAGCGTGGCCGGCGACGGGATGGGATAGGTGGCCTCATCGACTGGGGCGCTGGGCTGCGTCGCATTGACGGCATGCAACGCATACCCACCCGTGGGAGCTTTTGCCGCCACAAAGGCCCAGTTTCCACTCACCGCTACACATCCGGGGGCTGTCAGCGGCAGCAAGCCGACTCTTGAAGGATTCGCCGAGTCAGACGTGTCCACAATGGACAGCCCCTCGTGCCCGGCCAGGTAAGCCTTCCCAGGTACCGCGGCGACTGAAGCCGCTTCATTCGCAGCATAGGTTCCTCGGGCAGTAGGCGCGCCGGGATTGGAGATATCGACGAGGTAAAGCCCGGCATCATAGATGGCCAGCGAGGCCATGCTTCCCGCTACCGATACTGCCCGGATGTCATGTTTCTGGAACTCGACCTGGCCCTCCAGGGTCGGGTTGGATGGGTTGCTGACATCCACGATGTCCAGTGTAGATGTGATATAGTTGTGGCTTGTTGCCAGGTAGGCGTGGTTGCCCTGTACGGCCACACCCTGCGTGGAACCGCCTGTCACGAAGTGCCCTCTCTTGCCCAGGTTCAGTCGCTGGGGATCCGAGATGTCCACCACCGTCATGCGGGGGTCAACGCCTGCACCGGCGATGTAGGCGTAGTGCCCGGCAATCGCCATATCGACAGGCTGGTTGAGGTACGTCAGTGGGTTGGGCTCGACGCGCCATCCTGCTGGGTCGCTGATATCGACGGCCCAGAGGCTGTTATTTCCGCTGTCACCGACGAAGACATGGTTTCCGGAGATGACTGCGCTACTGGCGTTGGCGATTCCCGTGTAGCGCGAAGGGTAACAATACTCGGGCAGGCCGAGGGGATCATCGCCGAGGTCCAGGATGCTCAGGCCGTTGCCACCCTGGACGGTGAGATAGGCGTACGAGCCCTGCACCACAACGCTGTAGGGCCTCCCACCGGATACCCAAAAGGCCGCGCCCTGGCTGAGCTCGTTGAGGGGGGCGATCCACAGTATGCTCCCGGAGCCGTTCGCGACAAAGACGTGTGCCTTAGTTACGGTGACCCCGCGGGCGTCAATGTAAGCGGGGGGATGATCGGGGCCGATCGTTGGGTAACGGGCGATCGTGCCCACGGTTGGGGGCACCTTGAAGCCTGTTTGGGTGATAGGCACAACGCAGAGGCCGGCGTTGAGGTCAGCCACGTAGGCCCGGATCGTTATGGGCAAGGGATGGCCCATTTCAGGCTCGCCCAGAGCCACATCCACCGCCATGGAGTCGGACTCTCCCGTCTGGGCTGTTGCGACAACCTTTGGGAGTTGTGGGTCAGAGGCATCCACGATTTGCAGGCCGTTGCCGGATGCCGCCACAAAGACGAGCGTGTTAAGGTTGGCCACACCGGTCGCAGACATCCCCGGCAAACATGAACCGAGGAGTGATGGATTGCTGGGGGTACTGACGTTGACGATGTGCAGGGCCGGCGAGCTGGGCTCTCCCTAGCTCGCGACGTAAGCCCGGGAGCTGACCTCATCGATGGTTACATCCCGGGCATCGCCTACCTCAGTACACGAGCCGACCAGCGATGGCCGCTCCCTGTTCGACACATTGATGATCTGCAGGCCGCCAAGCCCATCGGCGACGAAGGCATAGTTGCCAACCACGGCGATGCCCCGCACGATATCCGGCAGAAGCGGCGATTGGCCGACGAACGTGGGATTCTCTTTGTCGGTGATATCGAGGACCACCAGACGAGGCCCGACGCCGAGGTAGGCATAGTCCCCAACCACGGCCACGGCATGGCTGGCGCCGCCGATCTGGCCGACGAGTTCGAGTACCTCAGGCTGAGGGGCCTGGGCGAGGGCGCAGGGGGTCAAGATGAGGCAGAAGGCGAGCAGAAAAAGGGGTAGAACGTGGACTTTCATCAGGCGTCTCCTTTGATGTCTGAAGCGGTGTTCGGTAGACCGCCCCAACGGCGCAGTCATCCCCAAAGCAGATTGGGCGTCATGGCAATGCCACGGCCGCAAGGTTCGCCCGCTGGACCAGCGTGTAGTGTACCAGCATTCTACGCGTTGCTCAAATGGGCCGCCGGCTTGGTCTGCGGCGCGCAAAGGATTCAGAGGTCAGGGGCCAGAGTGCCCGCGGGCCTACAGCTAACGATCCTCCCAGAGGTCCGGAACCTCCGAGAGGATCGTCTCCATGCTGGGCAAAGGCAGGGTGCCGGGGAATCCGGCCTGCGCTATACGCCGTTGGCCGGCGCCTCGCGCCTGGCCTTGACCTCACCCCGCGCCAGGATGAGCACGGCCGCCACGATCAGCGCTCCACCTCCCAGCGTGGCTATCGTGGGCACCTCGCCCAACACCAGCGCGGCCAGGGCCACGGTGACCAGCGGCTCCAGGGTCGATACGGTGGCGGCGTCGCTGGGCCCGATGCGCTCGAGCCCGGCGAGGAAGGTGGCGATGGCCAGCACGGTGGAGATGAGGGCGATGCCGGCGATGGCGGCCCAGCCCTCGGCCGTTGCCGGCAGGTGCAGCCCGCGGAATGCCGCCAGCGGCGCGTAGACGACCCCTGCCGAGGCGATGATAACGGTGGAGGCGGGGATGGCCGGTACCTGGCGCATGAGCCGGCCGCCGGCCAGGATGTACAGGGAGTAGGTGACCGCGGCGCCGATGGCCAGGGCAATGCCCAGCGGTTCCCCGTCGCCGCCCGGCCCGATGGTCAGCACCGCCCCGCCCAGGGCCAGCGCCAGGGCAGCCGCCTTGGCCGGGCTGATCCGCTCTGTGCCCATAGCCGCTGAGAGAATGGTCACCAAGGCCGGGTACAGGTAGAGGAGCAGCGCCACGAGGGTTGCCGAGGCGACGGTCAGCGCTGTAAAGAAACAGAGGGACTGGCCCACATAGCCCACGGCGCCCATGGCAATGAGGCCAAAGAGCGGCCGGCCACGCGGCAGGCGCTCGCGGCGCAGGGCCATGAGCGCGCCCATCAACACCGTCGCGATGCCGAAACGCAAAAAGAGCACAGAGATGGGGTCCGCCCCCGAGTCGTAGGCCAGCCGGGCAAAGATGGACATGGTGCCAAACGAGGCGGCCGAGATAACGACGAGCAGCATTCCTGAAATACGACGCATTGGGTTACCTTCTTCATGGGGCCAATCGCGTGTACTGGTCCATGCGGCAGTACTCGACAAAGCCCAGGCGACGATACAATCCTTCGCCCACAGGCGTGGACTGCAGAACGGCAAGGCGCAGGCCCCGGGCGCGTGCCTGGCGCAGCGGCTCGAGGGTTAGCGCGGCACCCAGCCTGCGCCGGCGGAACGCGGGCCGCACGGCGACGTTGTAGATAGCGGCGGCCCCTTCGAAGAGGAGGAGGGCCGAGGCCGCAGCCGGCTCGCCTTGCAGCAGGCCAAGGTAGCGCTGCCACGACGCGCCGGCCTCCCAACCCAGGCTGGCCTCCAGCCGCTGCAGGTCGGCTATCCCCTGCCTGGGCATGTCGAACCCCTCGCCGACGGTCGCGGCCCAGGCCTTGAGTTGCTCCGGGCCGGCCACGCGTTCGATGCTCAGCCCCGGCGGCGAGGGCGGCTCGTCGTGCGGAAGCACCAGGTCCAGGGCCATGCCGGGCATGTGGGCCACGCGGCTGAAGGCGCGTCTGTGCAGGCGCTCGCCGAGGTCCTCGGGGCGCGACGAGGGGCCCACCCACCAGAGCAGGGCGGGCACCTCGCGGGCGTGAAAGTGGCGCAACGTGGCAGCGATGGCCGCATCGGCTTGATCCGCCTCCAGCCAGGCTCCGGCGACGGCGTTGAAGGAGGAGGAAGGCAAGCGGCTAGACAGGAACACCATGTCTGGACGCTCCGTCAGCTCGATCAGGGGCGACCGGCCATAGTATCGGTACAGGGCCAGCACGCTCTCTTCGATGGCCCGGACCGCTATGGTCGGGCTCACGGCCTCCAGCACTTTGCCCATTCCGCGCACCTCCTGCGCTTCCGCTTGCGCCTTTATGCCGGCTCTGCAGGATTGGTGCCAGGCGTGGAAGCCATCTTACTCGCACTTCCATAGCGATGCAAACGGCGCGAGAGTCGATTGTCGCCTCGATTTGTGGTATATTACGCTCCTGGTGTGCCGGCCGCCGAGGGGGCGGACCAAGCCCCTAACCGCATTCAAGGTTGGATGATGACCTCAACTGGCCCGCTTTCGCATTTCCCGAAAAAGGATGTGAGCACGCGGCGCGATAGCGACGCTCGCATGGCCTTTGATCTCGTGGAGATCCTGTTCGACCGCATGCCGATGGGCATTGCCGTTTTCGACCGTGGCCTGATCTTGCGGCGCTGCAACCCAACCTATGCCGCCTACATCGATCGCTACACGCCGCGCACGGCCGCCGAGGTGTTGCCGGGAATGCACCTTTTCGACCTGGCGCCGGGCATCGAAAACGGCGTCTTGCCCCTGCTGGAGCGCGTTTGGGCCGGCGAGACGGTTCGCTGCGAGGCCCGTCGCCTGGATTCCGGCGGCATCACATCCTATTGGGATGTCGTCTGGAGTCCGCTGGTCGAGGACGGCCAGGTCGTCGGCGTTGTGGATGTGAGCGCGGATGCCACCGAGCGTGTGCTGGCCCGGCGGGCGCTTACAGAGCGCGTCGAAGAGCGCACCCGGCAGTTGGCCACCCTCCTCGATGCGTCGCACAACCTAGCTTCCACACTGGACCTGGAGCCGCTCTTGGGGCTGACCCTGGAGCAGCTTGGTGAAGTGGTGGGCTATTCGGCGGCTACGGTCTTTACCCTCGAGGGCTCCGACTTGGCTGTGCGCGCACACCGCGGGCCCATCCCGCGCCATGAGGTGCTGAGCCTGCGCTTCCCCCTCGCTCAAGCCGGAGCCAACCGTGCGGTCATCGAGGCCCGCAAGCCGCTCATCATCGACGATATTTACAGCGATGCCCCTCTGGCGCTTGAGTTCAGGCGGACGGCCGGCGACGACCTGCAGACGGTTTTCGGCTACATCCGCTCTTGGGTGGGTGTGCCTCTGCTGGTGAAACAGCGGGTCATCGGTATGCTGACTCTCGATCACTCTGAGCCCAACTATTACACAGAGCAACGGGCCGAGATGGCCTTTGCCTTTGCCAACCATGCTGCGGTGGCCATCGAGAATGCTCGCCTGTACCAGGAAGAGCAGGAACGGCGGCGCGAGGCGGAGCAGCGGCGCCAGGTGGCCGAGGGCCTGCGCGATGTTCTGGCCATCTTGAACTCGAACCGGCCGCTGGCCGAGGTGTTGGATCAGATTATGCGCCAGGCGGGGCGCCTCCTCAATACCGACCGGGTGGCCATCTACCGGCTGCAGCCCAACGCGGCGATGCTGACCATTCAGGCAGCGCGTGGGCTGGATGCCGACTATCAGCGATCCGTGTATATCCCCCTCGGCGAGGGCGTCGTGGGCCGCGCTGTGCTGGAGCGGCGCCCGGTGTCTATCTCTGACGTGGCCGTCACCTACCCGCCCGGCAGCGCCTTTCTCCGCGAGTCCGAGCAGCGGGCGCGCGCGCTGCAAAAGGCCGGGTACCGCTCTCTCCTCGCCGTGCCATTGATGATCAAAGATGAAGTGTACGGGGGGATTGTACTATACTTCCCCGAGCCGCGGGAGCACTCGCCGGAAGAGCTCGAGCTGGCCGCGGCGATCGCCGACCAGGCGGCGCTGGCCATCGAGAATGCGCGCCTGCGCGATCAGATGGAGCAGGCAGCCATCAGTGCCGAGCGCAGCCGCCTGGCCCGTGACCTGCACGATGCGGTCACCCAGACCCTCTTCTCGGCCAGCCTGATCGCCGAGGTCCTGCCGCGCATTTGGGAACGGGATGCCGGGCAGGGGCGCGCGCGGCTCGAAGAGCTCCGCCAGTTGACCCGCGGCGCTCTGGCCGAGATGCGCACCCTCCTTCTGGAGCTGCGCCCGGCAGCGCTTGTGGAGGCGCCGTTCGATGATCTCGTCCGCCAGTTGGCCGAGGCCACGACGGGCCGCGCGCGTGTGCCTGTGGCGGTGACGGTAGAGGGCGAGGGGGAATTGCCGCCGGACGTCCAGATAGCGCTGTATCGCATCGTCCAGGAGGCGCTGAACAATGTGGCGCGGCACTCGGGCGCGACACAGGCGGCGGTCGAGTTGCGCCTGGGCGCTGAGGCGGGGGAGGATGTTGGCTGGGTGAAGCTGTGCATCAGCGACAACGGCTGCGGTTTCGACCCGGGCACGGTCTCGGCGGACCACCTGGGCCTGGGGATTATGCGCGAACGTGCGGAGGCGATTGGCGCCACCTTGACGGTCCACTCCAAGCCGGGCGGGGGCACACGCATCGGCATCGCTTGGTCTGCGGAGGCGACGGCCGGTAGGGATGAACAGAGGGAGGCATAGGATGACAGAGGGTGATCGCATTCGGGTGATGATCGTCGATGACCACGCTGTGGTTCGCAGCGGACTCAGCGCCTTCCTCATGGTCTACGACGACCTGGAAATGGTCGCCGAGGCCAACGGCGGCCAGGATGCGCTGCGCAAGTGCGAGGAGCTACACCCCGACGTGGTGCTGATGGACCTGGTCATGCCCGGCATGGACGGCGCGGCCGCGACCAAGGCCATCCGCGAGCGCTTCCCCAACGTGCAGGTCATTGCACTGACCAGCTTCAAGGAGCAGGACCTGGTGCAGGCGGCGATGGCCGCCGGCGCCATCGGCTACCTGCTGAAGAACGTCTCGGCCGACGAGCTGGCTGCGGCCATCCGCGCGGCGCGGGCCGGCCGCCCGACCCTCTCCCCGGAGGCCACCCAGGCGCTGATCCAGGCGGCCACGCAGCCGCGGGCGCCCGGCTGGGACCTGACGGAGCGCGAGCGCGAGGTGCTGGCGCTCATGGTCGAGGGGCTGACCAACCCCGAAATCGCCGAGCGCTTGGTCGTGAGCAGATCGACAGTCAAGTTCCACGTCTCCAGCGTGCTCTCCAAGCTGGCTGTGTCCACACGTACCGAGGCGGTGGCGCTGGCTCTGCAACACAAGCTGGTGCCGCGCTAACACAGTGGCTGTACCTGCCCCCTGGCCACCTGACCAGGGTCCAGACTCGACGGCCGACCCAAGCCGAAACCCTCCGGACGCACGATGCGTCGCTGCCCCATTGCCGTTATACTGGGGACGACGGTTGGGGAGCCGTTCCGCGAAGCATGGGGGCCAATGCCCGCACGATGGCCGGGTGTTGGCCCTCCTCCTTTTGGCGGAGTATCTGCTTCAGTAGGCTATGATAGGCGGAGGGAGGAGGTGCCGATGCGAACCACATGGCGCCGGCTGCCGGCAGCGTTCTTTCTGTTGGACGGTATAGGGATTCTGGCCATCTGGGCACTGAGTCTGCGGGATGGCGCTTTTGCTCAGGGGCTGCTGGCCTTTCAGGATGGGAACTATCCCCTCCTGCATCTGACCGCCGAGTCTCTCATGGGCGTGTTGGCTATCGTGGCGGGCCTGGGGCTCTGGCGCGGGGCGGCATGGGGGCGAGGTATGGCTCTGTTGGCTTCCGGCGCACTGGCCTATTCGGCCATCAACTCGGCGGGCTGGGCACTGTACCATGACCCTGTTCTGGCCGTGCCGATGGCGGTAACGTTGCTCGGCGTGCTGTTGACCCTGCCCCACCTATTGAGGGCAGAGAAGTAGAGAAAAGAGCTCTGTCGGCCGAGTTGGGGATGCGGTAGGGAAGCCTCACTTCACCAGGTCGATGGTGCACAGCTCCACGGCGTCACCGCCGCCGGCGAGGGGCAGGCGCTGGCCTGTCTCCGCATCGTAGAGCCCTACCAGGATGCGCAGCCGGCCGGTAGAGGCCTCCGCCGGCGGGAGGAGCAGGCCGTGTCGGTCCGTGATCGGGGCGCCGGCCGGCCAGGCGTTGGTGGGTTGCAGCCCTGCTGCGGGTATGCCGTCGTGCTGAGCCACCAGTTGCCCGGCCTCATCCACGGCATGGACGAACACTTTGTAGCCGGCATCGATGGCCCGCTCGGCTTCCCAGGTGAGTTCCAGGGCGCAGGCATCGCCTGGCGCTACCTGGGGCGTCCAGCGGGCCTGAAGCAGGCGAATGCCCGGTTCGAAGCGGTCGTCACACGCCGCCTCGGCCCAGCGGTCAGGCGGGGCGACGTAGGCCAGGTACAGCGTATCCCCTTGCCACTCGCCCCCTGATGGGTAAAGGTTGGCGGCGAGCCAATCCACCAGCGCGGCGTTGGGGCCGAAATTGCCCTTGTGCAGCACGAACCAGAGGCGATGGTGGCTGTGGCGGTCGCGGTCAAGCCGTGCAGTGATGCGCTCCAGGGGCTCAATCACCGGCTCCCAGCGCATCGCGTAGGACCAGGCCGGGTCCTGCGGGCCGCGCAGGCTCTCGTACCAACCGGCCCGGGCCAGGACGTTAAAGTAGACGAAATCATTGGGCCCGGCGTGTTCGGCCAGGTAGCGATAGTCCTCCGTGGGGTCGAAGGGATCGGTGACCTCGAGCGTCTTTTCATAGACAAAGCGGCTGCACGTGGGCCAATAGGCCACGGCGAGGGCGACAAGAGCGGCGGCCAGCAGGGGCCGCCAGCGCCCGGCCAGGCGGCTGAGGGCCTGGGCGACCAGCAGGCCCAGGAAGGGCGCAGCCGGCACCAGATGGCGGACGGCGAACCAAAGCGCACGTACGCTGTAGGCGACGCCGGCAGCGCTGATGCCAACGGTCAGAAGCGGCAGGAGGAGGCGCTGCGCCTCGCGGCGTGACCATGGCCCCACGAGCAACCCCACAGCAACGACCGTTCCCAGGGCTACTGCCGCCCAGGGTCGCGCCCCATAGACGAAAGCCAGCCCCTCGAGGGTAGGCCGGATGACCCGGAGCGTGCTCTGTAGGGGAGCCGCGCCGGCTTGCTCGGCGGAGATGCGTTCCAGAATCGTGGCCTGGGCGGCGAGAACCCAGGGGAGGTAGAGCGCCAGCACGCTCAGGCCAAGGGCCAGAAGGCGCGGGATGCGGCGGGGCTGGGAGATGGCCGCATAGGCCCAGAGGCCGGCCAGGGTCCAGGCCGTGGGGTAGAGGGTGTATAGGGCGATGCCGGCGCTCGCGACCAGGCCCAGGTCAGAGCGCCAGGATGGCTTGCGTTCGCCTTCCAGCATGAACCAGGCCGCTGCCAACACCGCCACCGCAGACAGGGCATACATGCGCGTCACCTGGCCATAGTAGACGAGCAGCGGCCAAAAGGTGACAAACCCCGCGCTCAGCAGGCCTGTACGGATATTCTCCGACCACCGCCTGGCCACCTGGTAGGCGAGGGGAACCGCCAGGGTGCCCATCAGCAGCGAGAGGTAGCGGATGCTCCAGGCGCTCCGGCCGCCGCCGACCCACAGCTTGAGCAGTGCGATGTAGAGGGGTGGGTGCCGATCGGCGGCGGCCACCTGCCATAGGTCCAGCCAGGGCAGGCTGGCGTGGGCCAGGCTCCACCCCTCATCCCAGCGCAGCACCGGCCCGGCCAGGCGGTAGGCTCGAACGGCCGCCGCGCAGAGTGTCAGCAATACCACCCAGAGCGCGGGTGCTCGAAGGACCGTCCACCAGCCGGAAAGCTCCGGCCGCTGCCTCGCCTGAGGCAGCACTCTCTGCGCCATGACTTGCTCCCTGAATGCTTCCTGCGCCGGATTTCCGTAAGCCGGTCTCGTAGTGGCCCGCAGAGATTATGATGGCTGCGCCAGACGACTAGAGGCGCCATGTCGGCCATCGGAATCAATGCGGCAGACCACTAGACGCGGGGGCGCCTCCTGAGAATGATCCCGAGTGACAGGCCAGCAACCACGACACCTGCGCCCAGGAGTATGATCGGCCCCGGCCCGGTAACGAGCCGATCGGCGATGGACGGACGTGGGGTTGGTGTTGGCGGCGGCGTGTTGGTGGGCGTCGGCGGTGGCATGCTGGTCAACGTTGCCGCGGCGGTCGCCGTCGGTGTATGGGTTACCGTTGGCGTATGAGTTGCCGTCGGCATGGGCGTGAGCGTTGGCGTGCTCGTCGGCAGCGGTGTCGGCGTCATCGTCGGGGTGTTGGTTGGGGGCGGCGTGGGCGTCGGCGGCGGCGCCATCAAGACCAGGCTGGCGTCATCGATGTAGACGTTGTTGTCCTGGCTGCGATAGTCCGGATAACTGTAGAAAAAGACGGTGAGCGACGAGTTCTGGGCGACGGCCTCTACGGCGAAGAGCTGCCAGGCATCGTAAGGATTCTGCTCGTCCGACCAGACGACAGCGGGGCTGAAAACGTCCGTTCCGCCGGTGGGGTCGATGCCGATGCGCATATGCATCGGAGAGGGATTGCCGGAAGTGGCGCCGCTGCACTTGCCCTTGCTCTCGTCATCACAGGACCAGGCCATGGCCCAGACCTCGAAACGGTAGCGCGCTCCCGGCGTCACGTTGGGCACAACCTGGAACACACCGGCCTGAAAGTTGCCAAAGCTCTTGAACCACTGCTGGGCGAACTCGCCGCTGCGCACGCGGTTGCCCGGATGGTCCGCCCAGGTGGACCCCTTGTACTCGGGCGCGACCCGGTAGCCCTTGGCTTGTTCTTCGGGCGAGTCCTCAACGTACCAGGCGACCCAGGGGGCGGCGATGAAGCAGTTCTCCTTGCCGGGAATTGACTGGACGTGCGGCAGCTCAAAGCCGGGGTTCTGGAGCAGGTTGGGACCCTGGGCTCTGACGGACAGGGGGGCGCTCGGCGCTATCACAAACAGCAGGGCAATGGCCACGGCTTGTACGTAACGGGCCAGATGCTTCGCAAAAGGCGGTCTCTCCATAGGGCCTCTCCTTTGGTGTGGCGGCTTGAATGGAACCACAATACTTGTGAGCCGCGACTCTGTCAAATTGGCCAATGTGCTCGAATGCCTGCGGGGTGAGCACTCTCGGCTCGCTACAGGTTGTGCGGCGCCCGCCGTGGAGTTCGGGCGATGCCATACGACCTGGCCAGATGGCCAGGTCGTTCACTGGCCAGATGGCCACCCCCGAATCCCGTCGACTGCCCGATGTGTGGCGCCTGCCGGGCAGGTATACTGAGTGCAACAGTGGAGCGCTGCCTCCAGACCTTGCGCATACTCCAGGACTTGATCCGCGAGCAACCCACCCGGCGAGGCTGTGCCCTGTGCTAATGCGCCGACCCGGGCGAGTAGGGGCCCTAGATGGGGGATGGATGCGAGTATTGTTGGCAGATGATCAGATGGCGGTTCGCTCGGCGCTCCGCCTGTTGCTGGAACACGAGGCAGGCGTACGCGTCACGGTCGAGGCCGGCGATGCGCAATCGGTGCTGACACTGCTCAGTGAGGGCTGCGTGGACGTCATGTTCCTGGATGGCGAGTTGCCCGGCGGCTCGATGGAGTGCCTGCTGCCCAAGGTGCGCAAAACCTGCCCGCAGCTCAAGGTCATCGTGCTGAGCGGGCGACCCGAGGCGTACCCCATCGCGCAGGCTGCCGGAGCCGATGCTTTTGTCTCCAAGGGCGACCCGCCGGAGCGCCTGCTCGAGGCGCTGCGTGACGTCGCGCGGGCAGCGCCCGACTTGCTGTGAACTAGACAATGTCTGCAGGGCAGAAAACCAGGCCCCTCGGGGCACCGTAGAACGCAGAGCCGCTTGGCGGCCGAATTGACACGAAGGGCAGTAATCCCAAAGCAGCCGGCCGGGCTCCCACGCCCGGCCCACGGATATGCCCCCCCTTGTTTCGCCCGGCGCACTAGGCTACTACCCCCAACAGCGCCACCTCGGCCCGCATGGACAGGTTCCTCTCTCTGCCTCTTCCTTTTGACAAGGAAACAGAACCGGTGCATTCTAAGCACAGACTAGTTTGTATCACAGACCAGTGTGCCGACCTGGAACGGGAGGTAGGGGTGCCGATGGATGTGGACCGAGTCATCAGACGAACCTGGCGCTACTGGTATGAGGACGGCCTGGACGAGATGGCTTCGGGCGTCGTCTTTCTGGCCGTTGGGCTCCTCTCCCTGGCGCAGGCGATGGTGGGCGAGAGCAGCGGCGCATTGATGGCCATCGCACTGCCGGTCATTGTGGTTGGCGGCACGCTGTTGGGGTCACGGGTGGTGGCGGCGGCCAAGGTGCGCCTGGTCTACCCGCGCACGGGCTATGTTGCCTACCGGAAGCGGCCGTCGAGCCGGCGCCTGGCTGCCGGGGTCGCGGGCGGGACTATGGGCATCGTCATCTCGATCCTGCTGGGGGCGGC
>DAOUGZ010000307.1:0-8911 GCA_034428955.1 Anaerolineae bacterium
ACGGAAAACGCCCGGCAGGCCGTGGAAGGTAGCCATCCACTCGCCGTCCAGTTGGTAGCCGAAGATGAGGTCCGACTTGTTGCCGGTCTCTGGCTCATAGTAGTTGAGGTAGTAGCTGCCCGCCCACATCCTGGTTTCCATGGCCTTGCTGCCGGCCTCGAACCATGCACGGCATTGTGCAGCGAACTCCTCATCACCCACCTGCCTGGCCATCCGCTCCGTCATCAATAGGTTGGCGAGGTGAATGCCGCCCACGTGGGCCACCATCCCGAACCATCCAGGCTGCGGTGCTTCAAACCACTCGGTATCCTGGTTCCCATCCGGCATACTGATGATACGCTCTCCCAGGTCCCCCGTTGTACGCAGATTCACGGTGTAGATCGTGCTCTTCTTGACAGCATGATAGAACTCGGCCAGGAAGCTGTCATCTCCACTGGTCAGCCACAGACGATCGACCATGTCGACAAAGCAGGGTCCGTTGAGCGTGCGTTGCGAGCCGATGCCCTCACGGAAGCCGGATGTCGGTAGCACCAGCTCGCAGGGCCTTGTCTTGTTGTTGTCCGCCTTGCCGTCTTCCACGCAGCTGAATATCCAGGGCATCGCTCCGTCAGGATACTGGTACGCCTTGTAGGCCCGAGCGGTGGAAAGAGCCAACTGCGGGAAAAAGTATACCAAGGGCAAGTTGCCGTAGAAGCTGCAAGGAATGCACTCGATCTGTGGACAACCCCTCGGGCACTCGTTCAATCCAAACAGCCCGTCTTCTGGCCGGCACCAATCGCCGATGGGCTGCTGGGTCGTCGCCCACAACCCATCTTCTGTGATGAGATGGAGAATGTTGACCAGTGAGTCTTGCAGCCAGCTGGGCACCTCCTCCGACGCGTAGATGGCTTCCTGCCAAGCCAGCACCCGCTGCAGCAACTCCGTATGATCCTGAGCTAGGGTCTCGGCCGCTTCTACAGCACTCCCGTAGCGCGTGGCATACATGTGGGTATAGACATTGCCTCCGGCGTCCGGGGTGCCGCCACCCTGCCATGTGGGGCTGTGCCAGCTCAGGATGAAGCGCACGGTCTGGCACTCACCGGGTCCGAGTACCAGATCCACCGCGGCTGTGGACCCGGCGCCGCTGGCCTCGACGGGTAGACGGTCGACGATCTGTGCCCATGCCCGTCCATCGGCTCCCAGTCCTTCCCCGAAGCGGACGGATATCTCCCCAACAACCCCCAGGGCATAGCTAGCCTTGCTGCCGGTCACCAGGACCCCGTTGAAGGCCCCTCGTGCACGCTCGCGTGTAAACTGCCTAGTGCCCGCCTCTGCATCGCTGGGCCCGGGGAAGGAGAAGGCCAGCGTGCCCTGCTGCGGCCTGTCGCTGGTGTTGCGGAGATGCACCTCGAGCATCGCCGCTGGCAGCAACGACGCCGTGATGTCGCCCGGGATGAAGGGTACCCAGGCCCGCAGGCCGGCGCTGACCGGCGCATTGATCTCATACTCCAGGTCGGCAACCGGATAGTGGCCCCAGTAATCGATGTCCCGGGCCATCTCGACACCTGCTAGCGTCAGATCGGGGGGCTTGTAGCCCGGCTTGCCCCAGGTGGTGGGCTTGGGCTCCATAGTGTGCAGGTTGACGGCCGTATCCTGGTAACTCTTTGCCTGCCCAGTGGTCAGCACCCACGTCTGTCCGCCGACACTCAGGCCTAGGAAGGGGAGATTGAGCGGCCCTCCACGCGGCACATGCGAGTTGAAGATGGTGCTGTAGCCCCAGAGGCTGCTGGTCTCCAGGTCAAGGCAGCCCGTGTCTATGGCTCCCAGTGGCAGCCCACTGACGGCTGGGCTGCGCCGCCGGTGGATAACCCCTGTGACAGGGTGCGAAAAGCCCTGCGCGGGGAAGCGCACCCACTCATGATCCGGCAGGTCAGCCGGAAACAGCCGGTCCATATCCCGTGCATCGCTTTCCTGTGTCATGTATCTGCTCCTCTTGCATCTCCAGTTGTGACGTTACGCGGGGTTCCTCCACCTCTTCCGGCTCTGATGATGCGGTCTACTAGGCCACCGCTTCGACAGAAACCCTGTAGGTCCTGTCTCTCCAGGGCTACCGGCACAGCCCAGAGGATCATGTTCTGGTAATAGTCTGTGCCAAAGTGCCGTTTGCCCGTGTCCCCTAGGATGACGTTAGGCAGATCCCAGGGATGCCGCTCGACGCAGACCATCTGTGCCAGCGCGCGCTCGAGGAACTGGAGCCCGAACTCACGCTGGCCTGCATACAGGTAGGTCATCCCCAGGATCATCACTTCCGGCAGGAACATCGCATAGCCGCCATACTCGGCGATCTGTTCGTCGCTGCTCAGCACCCTGCCCTCCGGAGTGGCGAAGTTGAGCGCTCCACAGATGACCTCTGGCATGTTGTGGCTTCTGATCGTCTCGAGGACTGTACCGACCCGGTCTGGGCGGAAGACACTCCTGACGCCGTGGAGCTTCGCTGCCCACTCGCCGTCCAGTTGATAGCCCATGATGGCATCCGACTTACAGCCTGTCTCTTCCTCATAGTAGTTGAGGTAGTAGCTGCCAGCCCACATCTTCTCTTCCATGGCCTTGCTGCCGTCTTGGAACCAGCGCAGGCACTGCGTAGCAAACTCCGCATCACCCATGGCCTGCGCCATTCGCTCCGCCAGCAGCACGGTCGAGAGGCGAATGCCGCCCAGGTGCGAACACATCCCTAGCCATTCGCCCCACTCGAACCACTCCATGCCTCGATTGTCCTCCGGCATGCTGATTACGCCCTCTGGGGGCGGACGGAGGTTCAAGGTCATTGTCAGGGTCTGTTTGACGGAGGGGTAAAAGTGCTGCAGCACCGCGTCATCGCCCGTCCGTTGCCACAGTCGGTCCACCAAGTCGACGTAGCAGCAGCCGTTCAGCGAAATCTGCCAGTCCCAACTCGGCGTGGCCATATCTGGGCGCCCCCACCGGCCGATGACGAAGGGCACGGCACCGTCTTCGCGCTGATAGTATCGGTAGCCCTCCAGCGTGGACCTAGCAAGCTCTGGAAAGAACAGGGTGATCGGCAGGTTCCCATACCAGGTGCAGGGGATGCATTCGATCTGCGGGCAGCCGCGCGGGCTCTCCAGCATGCCGAAGAAACCCTCCTGATAACACCAGTCGCCCAGTGGTGGCGCGGCAGTGGCCCAGTAACTGGTCTCGGGGATGAGGGCCAGGTTGTTGATCAGGGTATCTCGCAACCAGGGCGGGAGTCCCTCTTCCGAATAGACCACTTCCTGCCAAGCCAGTACCCGGTGCAGCCACGCCGCTTTCCTGCTGGCTGCGTGCTCCGCCACCTCTCTGGCACAGCCGAAGTGGCGGGAGTAGACCGGCGCATAGAAGTGCTCGTTGGCACCCTGCCACTCAGAGGCGTGCCAGGCCAGCACAAAGGTTACCTCAGCCGTAGCACAGGCCTCGAGATGAAAATCCACCGCGATGGAGCTGCCGGTCGCCCATGGCTCTGGCGTGGGAAGGCTGCAAGCGATGGAGCCCCAAGCTGTGCCATTCCTGCCCAGTTCGCCTCCCAGGCGGACGGCTTCCTGATCCAGTGCGCCCAGCACGTAGCTGTTGCGGCCATCGCTCACCTCAATGCCCTGCAGGGCGTCCACGGAGAAGGTGCGGCGGATGAGTTGGGGAGCGCTGTCGGGCCGGAAGCCGGCGGCGAGCTCGCGCTGGGTAGGCTCGCGGCCCTGCTTCTTCCTGAACGCCCGGGCGAAACGGCGAACCTGGATGGCGCGCTGGGCCTCATCCTCCAGTTCCGGCGGCACCGGCCCCGGAAAGCTGAAGGCGAGCGTGCCCTCTTGCGGAGTGTGCCTGTGGTTGCGCAAGTACACTTGGAAGAAGGCACAGGGGCAGTGCGATGCCTCGACGTCGCCCGGGATGAAAGGTGCCCACGCTCTGAGGCCAACGGCCAGCCCTGCAGCGGGCTCGCCTTCGTCTCTTGTCATAACCTCAAGCTGATACTCGATATCGACGACGGGATAGTGCCCCCAGTAATCGATGCTCTGCACAGCTCCGACTCCATGTACCGCTTGGAGCTCGATGGTCTCCTGCCGGTCGGTGAAGAGTGGATCTGTGCAGGTTTCCAGCCTTCCACCTTCGAGGACCACTTTGGCTGCGAGCACCCACGTCTTCCCGTCGCTGGAGAGTCCTAGGAAGGGCGGGTAGTCCGGCTGCCGACGCGTCAGCGGTGAGCGGAAGATGTTTCCGGGAAATCCGGAGAAGGCCTTCTCCATGTAGCCGATGTTGAACAGATTGCTGAAACCGAGGACGCCGCGGACGTCGATGTCGAGACACCCTGTTCCCACGCCACCCAGCGGCATGCCACAACAGGGTGCCCGCTCCGGTCGGTAGACCACACCGGCCACCGGCCTGGTGAATCCCTGTGCGACAAAGCTGCACCACTGACTGTCGGGCAGGCTCGCGGGGAAAAGGCGACTGAGTGCCTGTTCCGGCGCCTCTGGCAGGTCCTGGCGACTCTGCTCTGGCATGTGGCCGTTGGGACCCTCGTAGGGCGGAAAACAGGTTTCCCGACTGCTGTTTGGATCCACGGCTGCTACCCTTTCTGCGCTCTGCACTCGGTGCTGGCTGTGATCTAGGATGGAACAGAATCTGGTGTCTGTCGAGCCTGAGCAGCGGCTAAGGGGACGGAGCCGCTGCTCGAATTAGCGTCCGGCGAGCAACCTTGTTCGGTTGCTTGCCATCGCACGTAGCACCCTCTCGGGGCCTTACCTGGCCACTGCGCTGCCTGCCCTCATCACCCGGTCTACCAAGCCACCGGGCGCACAGAAGGCCGCGATGTCCTCACCGGCCGCCGCCGCCGGCAAGGCCCAGAGCATCATGTTCTGGTAGTAATCAGTGCCGAAGACGCGCGTGCCCGTGTCACCGCGGACGATGTTAGGGAGGTCCCACGGATGGCGTTGCCGGCATACCAGGTTCTCCCAGTGCCGGCGCGCCAAGTCCATGCCGAACTCTCGCTCTCCAGCATACATATATGTGGCCGCGAGGACCAAGACCTCGGCGGGGAACATGGCGTACAGGCCGTACGCTGCCACCTTGCTGTCTGCGAGCAGTGGGCTGCCGTCCGGCCGAGCAAAGTTGGCGGCCCCCACCTCCGGGGTCAACGCGATGTTGCAGCGCCTGATCGTCTCCAGCGTCGTCTTCACTCGGTCCGCACGGAAAACGCCCGGCAGGCCGTGGTACACAGCAGCCCACTCTCCATCCAGCTGGTAGCCCATCACGTCATCGGACTTTTTCCCCGTTTCCTGCTCATAGTAGTTCAGGTAGTAGCTCCCGGCCCACATCTCCTCTTCCATCGCTCTGGAGCCGTCTGCGAGCCACTCCCGACATTCTTTGGCGTACTCACCATCTCCCATCGCCTCTGCCATGCGCTCCACCATGCGCAGTTGGGCCAGGCGCAGTCCGCCCATGTGTGAGCACATCCCGGCCCATTCGCCGAACTCGAACCACTCCATGCCGCCAACCGTGGGCATGCTAATCACGCCGCCAGGACCCTGGCGTAGGTTCATGGTGAATGAGCTGCACTTCTTCACCGACTCATAGAACTCGCTCAGGATGGCATCGTCGCCGGTGCGCTGCCAGAGGCGGTCGACCATATCCACATAGCAGGTGCCGTTAAGCGAAACCTGCCAGTAGTACTCGGGGGTTGCGAAATCGGGCAGGTCGGCTATCTTGCCGATGGCAAAGGGTATCTCGCCGTCTGGCTGCTGGTACTGCTTGAACGCCCGGAGTGTCGATAACGCCAGTTCTGGGAAGAAGAAGACGATGGGCAGGTTGCCGTACCAATCGCAGGGGATGCAGGAGATGTGCGGGCAGCCGCGCGGGCTCTCGTTGAGGCCAAACACGCCTTGCGGGAAAGCCCAGTCGCCCAGCGGTGGCTTTCCCTGTGCCCAGTAGCTGTCCTCCGTGATCAGGCACAGATTATTGACCAACGAATCGCGCAGCCAGGCGGGCAGCTGCCTTTCACCGTAGATGACCTCCTGCCAGGCCAAGATACGCCCCAGGAGCACCCCGTGCTCGATCGCCATGCGCCGGGCGATGTCTAGGGCACTATCATAGCGGGCCGCATACATGTGCGTGTAATAGTTCCTGTCTCCCCCCCACCTGGAGCCCAGCCAAGGCACTCGCAGCTTCTGTGCGTCTTCTCCTTTGCGCTCCAGATCGTTCTGTGCGCCCTCCCACTCCGGTGCGTACCAGGCCAGCAGTAGCCTGACCACCTTCTCCTCCCCGGCATCCAGGTGGAAATCTACTGCCAGCGAGCAACTGGCATCCTGGTATAGCTCGGCGCTTTGGTGTTCGTGCCGGATGGGGTCCGGCAGGCTGGTGGCGATCCGAGACCAGGCATCGGGGGCATTGCCCAGGCCTGCGCCAAAGCGGACCTCTTCCTGCCCGATGGCACCGAGTATATAGCTGACTTTGCTCGCGGAACTGACCAGCATGCCGACGAAATCCTCGTCGATGCGGCGGCGGGTGAACTTGGCTGCGCGAGCCTCCTGCGTGTCGGGCCCGGGGAAGCTCATGGCGATTGCCCCATGTTGAAGCTGGCCCGACTCGTTGCGTAGATGGACCTCAAAGATGGCTGCCGGGATGTTCGAGGCTGCCGTATCCCCGGGGATGAACGGTGCCCAGGCGCGCAGGCCCACCGCAACGGGCGCGTCTGTGGCGAACTCCAGGTCGGTGATCGGGTAGTGTCCCCAGCAGCGAATCTCGCTCGCGGATTCCACGCCCTCCAGCTTGAGGCAGGAAACAGTGAGAGGCTCGGCCTTCTTCCCGTGCAACTCTAGCATCGCTGGCTCGGTGCACCAGGCGATCTCGCCGCCGGCGATGATCTCCTGCGTGGCCAGGACCCATACCTTGCCAGCTACGGCGAGGCCCAGGATGGGCTGGCTGTTAGGGTGTTTGCGGGTCAGCCGCGTGTTTTCGTGCTGGGGGTGCGCAGCGATGGGGTTGAACAGCGTGCTGAAACCATACACGCCTCGAACATCGATGTCGAGGCAGCCGGTGCTGATGCCGCCGAGCGGTACCCCGCAGCATGGAGGCTGGTTGGCGGTATAGATGACCCCAGGTACTGGTTGGGGGAAACCCTCAGCGCGGAACTCGACCCACGACGACGTGGGCAGTTCGGTTGGAAACAGTGTCTTGGCCACGGTCATCTCCTTCTTTATGGTGCGGTCCGACCAGTACATCGCATGGGCGCAGGCATCCACGGCTTCTGCGGAGCCATGCATCTGCTTACGCCGATCCCCGAGTCGGGACGAACGGCTCTTTTACGATCTTCAGATAGGCGACGAGGGCTACAACCGAAACGAGCGTAGAGAGGGTGAATAGCGCGCCATACCCGTATACCTGGGCTACCCTGCCTCCCGCCAGCGGTATGATGGTCATGAGAAAACCAAAGACCGACGAAGACAGCCCGATGTACGTGGGCCGGCGCTGCAATGGCGCATACTCGTACACCAGGGGCGGGACGTTCACCCACGCGGTGGCGCGGCTGGCGCCCAGCAGGAATACCGCGCAGTAGAGCAGGGGGGTGCTTAGCGTCATGACCGTCAACACCAGGCCCAGAGCCTGGCAGCCCGTGGCAATGACGAGCGCTTTCCTGTGCCCCAGCCAATCACCTAGCCAGCCAAAGACCGGCGAAGCGAGAGTGTTCCCGAGCACAAGGGAGGTGGTCAGGAGGCCCAAGTGGTAGCCGTCCAGGTTGAAGCGCTCCCATCCAAAGACGGTCACGAAAGGCAGGGCCATACCTCCGAACACCGCCGTCCCCTGCGCGACAAGGAAAGAGCGGAACTGGCAGTCTTCCTTCAGAATGTCGGCCAGACCCCGGAGAAAGCCCCCCTGCGCAGCGCGCTTCCGTTGCGCAGGTAGAGGGGGGGGCTCCCTGATCCAGAACAGAAAGGTCCAGGAGAAGATGATCAGGCAGAACCCGGCAAAGAAAATCAGTGCATAGTTAGTGGGCACCTCGTAGCGAGAGAGGACGATGCCTGCCAGGTACGCGCTTAGGGCCGTCAGGAATCCGCCCACCAGCGCAGACGTGCCGAAGTAGCGTCCCCTTGTCTGCACTGGGAAGATGGTGGCCATCAGCTCGCCCCAGCCGACCTGGGTGATGCCGCCCGAGATGCCCACCAGGGCGCAGATGGTGAGGAGCAGCCCGATCAGCAGCTGGCGCGGCATCCGAAACGAGAAGTAGGCCAGGCCTCCCAGGCCCAGGTAGATCAGCTTCTCAACCAGAGCCAGCCAGATGACGGTCCCTTTCTTCCGTTCGAGGGTCTCGATCCATGGTGCTATCAGGATCTGGGGCAGCAGCGTGCCCACCGGTATGAGCGTGCCTACGAGGCCAATTAGGATCTTGGAGTCGGTGAACAGGCTGAGGAAGACCGGAAGGAAGGTCTGGTAGCTCACTAGGCCTTTGCCGACGAAACAGATGCTGCTTTCAGCCAGGTTGACGCAAAAGTTCCAGCGGAAGTGCCGTTGGACGTACGCCTGCCGGTCCGTAGCATCTATCATGATACCCCTGCTCCAATTGCGCAACGCTTGCGGACGCAGCGGAGAGGTCACAACTACTGGCTGAGAAGTGACCTTCTCCAGACCGGTGCCCTGCACCGTGTGCTTGGAGATGGCCACTTCTCCCTATCGCCTCATCTACTATTTGCCTGTACTATCTGTCCGGTGTTCTCCCTGGCTTGCCCGGATGATCCGGTCCACCAGGCCGCCAGGGGTGCAGGGCCCCCGTAAGTCCTGCCCCGCCATGGCCGCCGGGAGCGACCAGATCATCATATTCTGGTAATAGTCTGCGCCAAAGACGCGCTCACCGGTGTCCTCGTCGCCGCGGAAGATATTCGGCTGGTCCCACGTCAGGCCC
>DAOUGZ010000308.1:0-4205 GCA_034428955.1 Anaerolineae bacterium
CAGGCCGCGGAGCAGAAAGCCAACCAGATAGGCGATGCCGGCGGCCAACCCGCCAACCACCAGCATCTCCAGGCCGCTACGCAGCCAGTTGCGCTCGGTGACCAGCACCCTGGCGGCGCCCAAGGCAAAGAGGGCAACGCCGGTGAGGATTGCTGTGATAGGGAATGCAGCGCCGGTGTTGATGGGCACAAAGAGCCCGATAAAGTAGATGGCCAGCGGCACCGCCCCGGCGATGACGAACGCGCTGAGGGTGGCCAGGCCGATCCAGCCCGGGTGTCGCTCCTCCGGCAGCAGCCCGACGTCTTGCACCATCATGGCGTCCACGAGGCGCTCTTGATCCCTGCTCTGTATGTTGGCCATCCGACGCGCCTCGCCCCAGCCGTAGCCGCGCAGGCGGAGCCGCTCCTCGAGCTGGGCACGCTCCTCTTCGGGCGACTGTTCCACCTCCTGTCGCTGGCGCTCCCGCAGCCGGTCATAGTACTCGTTCTCGCTGCGCGCCGAGAGAAAGGCGCCGGCAGCCATCGAGACTCCGTCGGCGAAGAGATTGGCCAGCCCCAGAATCAGGATCACACTGGCGCCCAGAGCGGCGCCGGCCACGCCGCTGACAATGGCAAAGGTGGTTACAATCCCGTCGAGCCCACCGTATACCACGGGGCCGATGTACTCAAAGCCCCTGTCGCCGCGCGCCTTCGGAGGTGGTTGGGGGGTCTCGGGGCCGTAGGCGGGCTGCCAGCCCGAGTGCTTGCGCCCCTTACCCAGTCGCCTTGCGATACGTGGCAATCGACCGTCCCTCACCGGCAGGATGGGCAGCGCGCCGGCTGCGCGCTCGGTATGCTCCTCAGCCAGAACCGTGCCAGAGCGGGAGGAGCGCCCGGTGAGGCTCAGCCCTCGCCGCTGCGGCGCTCTTCTGCCAGCTCCGCCACCCGCTCCACCACCGCCGGCAGTGCTGCCTCCACCTCCGGCGACAGTTGCTCGCCGAACCCGAAATCGTGCCCCCGCACCGACACAAGGTAAGTGCGCGGCCGCCGGCCATAGAGCCGCTCGGCCAGCGCCAAGAGCATACTCGGCCCCATGTGATGCGACACGCTCGAGAGGTGCGCTCCCGGCTCCACCGCCTGTACCTGCACCCCTGCCCCACTGAGGGCCACATCCACGAACACGGCCAGGTCGTACGCCGAGAGCACTTCGGCGAGCTCGGGCACCAGTTGCTGCACAAAGAGGGTATCGCGTTCGCCGCCCAGCTCATCCCATCCGTCGTCCGCGAGCCCCAGGGGCGGCTGGCCCCAGCGCGCACGGAGCGCGTTGACAACTCGCTGCCCCACGGCATCGTCGCGGCGGCTCGGGTTTCCGTATCCGATCACCAGGCTACGCACTTGGCTCCTCTCATCGTTAGCAGATGCGCGGCAAGAGTTCGCCCACCATCATGTCCAGCATCCGGTGGGTGCCCAGCGCGTTGCGCAGGGCTACGCGGCCGGGCCGGCCGGCCTGCACGTGGCCGATGATGGCCGCCTCGCGCCCCAGGGGATGCCCTCGTAGGGCGGCGAGCGCGGCTTGGGCATAGGATGCCGGCACGATGGCTACGAGCTTGCCCTCGTTGGCTACGTAGAACGGGTCCAGCCCGAGGAGTTCGCAGAGGCCGCAGACGGCTGGGCGCACGGGCACAGCCGGCTCGTCGATGATGATCTCGACCCGCGACTGGCCCGCGATCTCGTTCAGCGTCGTTGCCAGGCCGCCGCGCGTCGGGTCGCGCAGAGTGTGCACCTCCGGGCAGGCGGCGAGGAGCGCGCGCACGAGGCCGTTCAGTGGTGCGGCATCGCTGGTGAGGGGCGTCTCGAACTCTAGCCCCTCGCGCTGGCTCATGATGGCCAGGCCGTGGTCGCCGATGGTGCCGCTCAGGAGCACCGCATCGCCGGCGCGGGCGTTAGCGCCGGCGATGCTCACCCCCACCGGAACGGCCCCCACCCCGGCGGTAGTAATGAAGCAGCCGTCGGCCTTGCCGCGCTCGACGACCTTGGTGTCGCCGGTGACGATGGGCACGCCCGCCTCGGTGGCTGCGGCCGCCATCGAGGCCGCGATGCGCTGCAGGTCGGCCAGGGGCAATCCCTCCTCGATGACAAAGGCCGCGCTGAGCCAGAGCGGTTCGGCGCCGCTCATGGCCAGGTCATTCACCGTGCCGCAGACGGCCAGGCGCCCGATGTCGCCCCCCGGGAAGAAGAGCGGGCTGACGACATAACCGTCGGTGGTAAAGGCCAGTCGGGCGCCCGGAGGCGGCATGGGCACGACGGCCGAGTCGTCCATGCGTGCGAGGGTCGCGTTGGCAAAGGCGGCGGCAAAGACCTGTTCGATCAACTCGTGGCTGAGTCGCCCGCCCGAGCCGTGGGCCAGTAGAATACGCTCGCTCATACGTCGCCTCCGTAGCGGTAGTGGGCGGCACAACTGCCCTCCGACGAGACCATGCACGGGCCGATCGGTCGCTCCGGCGTGCAGGCGCGCCCAAATAGCGGGCACTCCCTGGGCTGGAGCGTGCCCCGCAGGACGTCGCCGCAGCGGCAGGCGGACGGCTCGCAGGCGCGGATGGCATCCAGCCCGTGCTCGGCCAGCACGGGCCAAGCATCAAAGGCGCGGTAGGCGGCCCGGAGCCGCAAGCCGCTGGCCGGAACCTTGCCCAGGCCGCGCCATTCGCCGGCGGCCGGCTCAAAGACCTCGGCCAGCCGCTGCTGAGCGGCCACGTTGCCCCCGGGGCGCACGCCCCGCGGGTAGCGATTGGTCACGGTGGCCCGGCCGGCCTCGTGCTGTGCCACCAGGTCGGCAATGCCCAGGAGAATGTCCAGCGGCTCGAACCCGGCCACAGCGCAGGCCAGGCCATAGTCGCGCGGCACAAAGCTCCAGGCCTCGGCGCCGATGATAGTGCTTACATGCCCCGGCGCCAGGATGCCGTCCAGCGCCACCTCGCCGGCCTGCAGGATGGCCGCGGCAGCCGGCGGCGTCAGCTTGTGCAGCGAGAACAGGCGCAGGTTGGCCATTCCCTCCTGCGCGGCCTGCCCGATGGCAGCGGCGACGGTGGGCGCCGTCGTTTCGAACCCTACGCCCAGCAAGATGACCATGCGTTCGGGGTTGCGGCGGGCGATTTCGAGCGCATCGAGGCTGGAATAGATGACGCGGACATCACTCCCCGCTGCCCGCGCAGTTTGCAACGAGCCGTGGCTGCCGGGCACGCGCAGCATGTCCCCAAAGGTGGCCAGGGTGACCCCCGGCAGGGCAGCCAGGGCGATGGCCCGGTCGATATCGGCGGCGGAGGTGACGCAGACCGGGCAGCCCGGCCCGGAGAGCAGTGTGATCTCCTCTGGCAAGAGCTGGCGCAGGCCGTGCCGCGAGATGGCGTGAGTGTGGGTTCCGCAGAACTCCATGAAGCGCATCGGCCGGTGGGTATGCTCGCGGATGTGCTGGAGCAGCGCTCGGGCGCGCATCGGGTCGCGGAAGGCATCCAGACCGCTCACGGCGCCTCCTCGCCCTGGGTGGCGGCGAACTCGTCCAACTCGCGGAACAGGCGCAGCGTCTCCTCGGCCTCGTCCGCATCCAGGATGCTGATGGCAAAGCCGGCATGCACCAGCACATAGTCACCGACCTTCGCCTCGGGGACGAAATCCAGGCCGACCTTGCGCCGGGCTCCGCCGACGTCAATCTGGCCGCTGTTCCCTTCGATGGATATGATCAAGGCCGGAATGGCCACGCACATAGTGACGTCTCTCACCTTTCGTTGGTTTCTTCGGGTGCCTTCGGCAGCCCAGATGCCCCTCTACTTGGCCTGCATCCCGGCAATCACGGCCTGGCCCAGCGACACACCGCCGTCGTTGGCAGGCAACTGCCGGTGCACGAGCACCTCGAGGCCGCGCGCCTCCAGGCCGCGCACTGTCTGCGCCAGAAGCAGGCGATTCTGGAAACACCCGCCGCTGAGGGCGACGGCGCCGAGACCGGTCTCGGCAGCGATGGCTTCCACCGCCTCGACGGTGGCGCGGGCCAGGCCGCTGTGAAAGCGCGCCGCCATAGTGCCGGGCGCCACGCCGGCGCGCAGGTCGGCGAGCAGCGCCTCGAGCAGGGGGCGCCAGTCGAGCACCTGCCCATCTTTGCCGTGCACCACAGCCAGCGGATAGGCGCCCGCCGCCGGCCCCTCGCGCAGGGCCAGCGCCTCCAGCTCGATAGCGGCC
>DAOUGZ010000309.1:0-9936 GCA_034428955.1 Anaerolineae bacterium
GGGTACTGCTGCCCTTCGGGCTAGCCATGCTGCTCTCCCTCTCCGGCGACCTGACGCTGTACGCCATCCTCCCCGCGCGCGCCGTCGCCCTCGGCCTGAGCCTGGGCACGGTCGGCCTGATCCTCAGCGCCAACCGCCTGGTACGTCTGCTGACCAACCCGGCGGCCGGCCTGCTGCTCGACCGCTGGGGGCGCCGGCCCATCGTCCTCTGCGGCCTGGGGCTGGGCGCGCTCTCTACCCTGGGCTACCTCGAACCACGGGCCTTTGCCCTCTTCCTCCTGGCGCGGCTGCTCTGGGGCACCTGCTGGTCGCTCATCTATGTGGGTGGGCATACGATGGTCACCGACGTCACGACGCCGGCGGACCGCGGGCGGACCACGGGCCTGCTGCACCTGTTCTACTTTGCCGGCCTATCGCTGAACCCCCTGCTCGGCGGCCTGCTGGGCGACCATTTCGGGTTCCGTCCGGCCCTGACCGTCTCCGCGTCGCTGGCCGCGCTCGGCTTTCTCATCGCCCTGGCCCTGCTGCCCGAAACGCGCCCGGCCCACGGCAGGTCGCCCAGGTTGTGTTTGCATACCAGCAGAGGCGCCTCCCACCCTTGCCCGAGCGGAGCGGAGGGGCCCGCCGATAGTTCGGCGTGCAAGCCACGTGGGCGAGGCGAAAACCCCAAAGGAAGCGCCTCATCCGGCAGATATCTGCAGCCGCGGCCCAACCTGGCGGGGCTGCGCCTGCCGGCCGGGCGCGCGCAACTCCTCGCCGCGGGCTACCTGTACATGCTCGCCTCCTTGGCCGGCGAAGGGGTCGTCATGTCGACCATCAGCCTGCACCTGCAGCGCCGCTACGGAGACCAGATTGCCCTCGGGGGCCTGTCGTGGCAGATTGCGACCGTGGGCGGCGCACTGCTCGCCCTGCGCGCTGCGCTCTCCGCCATTGCCGCGCCGGTCGCAGGGCAACTCTCCGACCGTTGGGGCCGGCGCTGGACCGCCGTGCAATGGGGCGTGGTCGCGGGGGTAGCCGGCATGGCCCTGGTCGCGCTGCCGGGCGCTCCCTACCTCCTGGTGCTCGGCGTATCGCTCATCGCCCTGAGCGGCGGCATCGTGATGACGCTCCTCCCCGCCCTGGTCGGCGACCTGGCCCCTGAGGAGCAGCGGGGGACTGCCCTGGGCGCGCTCATGGTCGCCGGGGACCTCGGCTGTGCCGTCGCCCCGCTGGCCGCCTACGCCGCACTGGCCACCCTTCCCAGCGAGGCCGTCTATACGGCATCGGCGCTGATCCTGGCCACCGGCCTCGCCCTGCCCCGGCTCGTCGCCCGTGGCGAGGCCGCCCAGAGATAGGAGGAGGAGATTTTTCAAAGCCGGGCGGCGGCAGCGGAAAGGGCCACCATCGCGCGTGCGGATCCTTCGTGGGCCAGGGTTCGCAACGGCGCAACGCCCGCAGAAACCGCTGTTGATGACGTACGTGTCGGACCGTAGGCGCGGCATGTGCCGCGGGGGCTGGGTTGCGCGGCACGATGCCGCGCTACACACGACGTCATTTCCCTGGCCCAGGGTTCCGCGAACCCTTGGGGTACTCAGGTTGACACAACTCTGAAAAAGCCCTGCCCTTGTCGCCCCGTATCTTGCACAGTATACGGCCTGCGACTATAATGGACACCCGGGGAGCCCAGGCGGGCTCCCATTGTGCGCATGACGGCGCCGGGGAGTCCTATGGCCGAGATGCTCTTCGCGGACGGGCCGGCAGACACGCTTTTGGCCGCCCCGCTCCTGACGACCAAACTATTCATCCCACAGGGGCGGGCCAACCTGGTGCCGCGCCCCCGGCTGACCGAACGGCTGAACGAGGAGCTGGGCCGCAGGCTTGCGCTCGTCTCGGCGCCGGCCGGCTTTGGCAAGACGACTCTGCTCAGTGAATGGGCGTCCTCGCTCGTTGATGGTGCAAGCGGGGTTCGTGTCGGATGGCTCTCACTCGACGAGGGCGATAACGAGCCAGCGCGTTTTTGGGCGTACCTGGTCGCTGCGCTGCAGGCCGCCTGCCCGGGGGTCGGCGCCGCGGCCTGGGATCTCTTGCACGCCCAACACTCGCCGCACATCAACACCATCCTGGCGACGTTGATCAACGACGTGGCCCGGCTGCCCGGCGAGGTCGTCGCCGTGCTGGACGACTATCACCTCATCGACAACCCCGCCATCCACGCGGGCCTGTCGTACCTCCTCCACCATCTGCCGCCGCAGATGCATCTGGTGATCGCCGGACGCGCCGACCCGCCGCTCGCCCTGGCCCGGCTGCGCGCCCGCGGCCAGCTCGTCGAGCTGCGCACCGAGGACCTCCGCTTCACCCCCGAGGAGGCGGCTGCCTTTCTCAGCCGGGTCCTGGGGCCCGATCTCTCGCCGGAGAATATCGCCACCCTCGCCGCGCGCACCGAGGGCTGGATCGCCGGCCTGCAACTGGCCGTGCTCTCCCTGCGAGACCGGGAAAACATTGACCAGTTCATCCAATCCTTTGCCGGCGACGACCGCTACATCCTCGAGTACCTGGCCGAGGAGGTCCTGCAGCGCCAGACGCAGAGCGTGCAGACCTTCCTCCTGCAGACGTCCATCCTGGACCGGCTCTGTGGACCGCTCTGCGACGCCGTCACCGGCCGCGATGACGGCCAGGAGATGCTGGAAACTCTCGAGGCCGCCAACCTCTTTACCATCGGGTTGGACAGCCGCAAGCGCTGGTATCGCTACCACCGTCTCTTCGCCGACCTCCTGCGCCATCGGCTGCACGCAAGCCGCCCGCGTGAACTGGCAGCCCTGCATCGCCGTGCCGCCACCTGGTACGAGGCGAACGAGCTGCCGTTGCGAGCGCTCGCCCACGCTGCAGAAGCAGCCGACTGGGAGAACGCCGTCCGTCTGATCGAGGCCATGGTGAGCGCCGGCCTGGGCCGCGCCGAGGCGGCAGCGCTATGCCGCCGGCTGGAGACCCTCCCCGCGGGCCTGTTGTGCACGCGCCCCCTCCTCGCCATCGGCTACGCCTGGGGGCTCTTGGCGACGGACCGCAACGACGAGATAGAGCCCCACCTGCGGAATGCCGAGGCCCTGCTGCAGCAAGCCGGCGAAAGCGACGAGGCCGGGGCGTGCCGCTGGCTGGGGCAGGTGGATGCGCTGCGCGCGGCCGCCGCAGGCAACACCGGCCGGCTGCGCCTGGCGAGCGAACTGGCCCAGCGCGCTCTCAAGCGGCTACCTGAGGGCGACCAGCACGCCCGCAGCCTGGCGGCGCTGGCCCTGGGGCGGGCCTATGCCTTCGGCGGCAGTGTCGACGTCTCTGAGGCCACCCTGGCCTTCTCTCAGGCTATCGCGGCCAGCCGGGCTGTCGGCGATGCCGGGCTGGCCGTGATGGCCATGGACAACCTGGCCAGTCTGCAGATGAGGCGGGGAGAGCTGGGCCAGGCCATCCAGGTCTATACCCAGGCCCTGGCGCTGGCCGGCGAGCGGGGCGGGGTATGGCTGCCGGCCCTGGCCCGCGTGTATCTGAACTATGGCGAGGTGCTGCGCGAGCGCAACGACCTGGATGCCGCCCTGGAGAGGATGAGCGAGGGCCTCCGCCTCTGCAAACAGGGTGGGCGCCTGGTCGATCTGGTCTACGGCTATGTGTATCTGGCGCGCACCTACCTGGGCCGGGGTGAACTGCGCCCGGCGCTGGAGTCGAGCCAAAAGGCCGGGCTGCTGGCCGAGGGCGCGCTGGAAGCGAACGCCCGCTCGGTCCAGCCGGAGGCGCTCGCCTGGCTGGCGTCCTTCGTCGCCGAGAACCGGGCCTGGCTGTGGCTCTCGCAGGGCAATCTGGAGGCCGCCGAACGCTGGGCCGCCGAGCGCCGCCTGGAGGCCGGCGCCGGGATTGACCGCAGGCAATCCAGCGAGTATGCCACATTTGCCCGGTTGCTCATCGCGCAGGGCAGGCCACAAGAGGCCTCGCGTATCCTGGCCACTCTTCTGGCCCTGGCTGAGAGGGCCGGCGACGTGTGGGAGGCCATCCACATCCGCGCCCTGCAGGCCCTCTCCCTCGATGCACAGGGCGATACTAGCGGGGCTCTGGCCGCGCTGGAGCAGGCGCTTGCCGCGGCCGAGCCCGCGGGCTTTGTGCGCACCTTTGTGGATAAAGGCGCGCCTATGGCCGGGTTGCTGGCCCGGTTCAAAGAGAGGGGGCTGGGCCCGTTGAGCAAGCGCGGGGGCATGCCCGAGCTAGGTCTCGCGGCGCGCCGCAGGGCAGGGAGAGCCCAGGCCGAGGCGCTCCTGGCCTACGCCGACCGGCTGCTGGCCGCCTTTGGCCCCGAGACGCTCGCCGCAGCGAAGGTAGCGGCGCCCGCGCTCGTCGAGCCGCTCAGCGAGCGCGAGATCGAGGTCCTGCGCCTCATGGCCGCCGGCCTGTCCAACCAGGAAATCGCCGACCAGCTCATCGTGGCCATCGGCACAGTCAAGAAGCACACCCACAACATCTATGGCAAGCTCGGCGTGCGCAGCCGCACCCAGGCTTTGCTGCTCGCCCGCGAGCTAGACCTTCTGGAGCCCTAACGGTGCAGGCCGGCTGACCCTTGACGTGGGCCTGCCGAGGCTGTAGAATGAAGATACAACGTGGTCCACACAGCCTGCCGCTCTGTTTGCTCCCGGAGGTGCCCAATGCGCCAGTGGGCCGTTCGTGCGGCGCTCTTTTGCCTTGGCCTGACCGTCACCATCGCCCTTCTGTTCGCCTGCCCGGCCTCCGCCGGCGGCCCGGCGTTTCTGGTCGCCGATGTGCGTCCGGGGGCGAGCGGGTCCGATGCTGGCAGTCTGGTCGCCGTCGGGCGGTACGTCTATCTGGCCGCCGACGACGGTGTGCACGGCCAGGAGCTGTGGAGAAGCGACGGCACACCTCAGGGGACCTTCCTGGTCAAGGACATTTGCCCCGGTCCCGCCGGCTCGGTACCCACCAACCTGGCTGCCAGCGATGAGGGCATCGCCTTCCGTGCCCAGGACGGCACCCACGGCCGCGAGTTCTGGAAGAGCGACGGCACGGAGACCGGCACGGCCCTGGTCCGAGACGTCAGCGCCGGCGAGGCCGATTCCGATCCCTGGTCGCTGGTCAGCCTGAACGGCGCGCTGCTCTTCCTGGCCGACGATGGCGTGCACGGCCGCGAACTGTGGAAGAGCGACGGCACGGAGGCCGGTACGATGCTCGTGCGCGATATCCGGCCGGGACCCGCCGGCTCGGCTCCGTTGGACCTGACCATTGTGGACGGCGTGGCCTACTTTACCGCCGACGATGGAGAGCGCGGCCGCGAACTCTGGAGGAGCGACGGCACGGCGCAAGGGACATCCCTGGTCAAAGACATCCTGCCGGGCGCCGGCAGCTCCTTTCCCCTCTGGCTCGCCGATGTGAACGGCACCCTCTTTTTCCAGGCCGATGATGGCGTGCATGGCCAGGAGCTGTGGAAGAGCGACGGCAGCGGCGCCGGCACCACCCTGGTACGGGACATCAACCCCGGCCGCGCCGGCTCACTGCCCGGCTGGTTCGCCGGCCTCCACCGCACGCTCTACTTTCGCGCCGACGACGGCCTGCACGGCCTGGAGCTGTGGAAGAGCGACGGCACCAACGACGGCACCACCCTGGTACGGGACATCTATGCCGGCGGCGACTCCTCGCCCGCGAGCCTCATTGGCGTGGGCGACACCCTCTATTTTACGGCCGACGACGGCGTCTATGGCCGTGAATTGTGGAAGAGCGACGGCAGCGAGGCGGGCACGGCGCTGGTCAGCGACATCTATGCGCAAGCGAACGGGGCCGAACCCGGCGAGATCACCCATATCGCCGGGGCGCTGCTCTACGCGGCGACCAATGCCGCCAACGGCCGCGAGTTGTGGCGCACCTCAGCGATGACCGGCGACACGGCCCTGGTGCAGGATGTCGCCCCCGGCCCCGCAGGCTCGCATCCCGGCGGCTTCACGGTGGCCGGCAGGCTCGTCTTTTTCACCGCCGATGATGCCTCCACCGGCCGCGAGCTGTGGGCGATTCCCATCACCGCCCTCCTCGCCCCCAGGCCTGGCCCGCCGGGCATCATCCGCAGCGAGCACCTGCCGGTTGGAGAATAGATTGCTCGAGCGGGTTGCATGCCACTGCAGCGCCTGCCGCTTTGGCGATCACCGCGCCGGCTGATACGGGGGCCATAGCGGGCTCTCGCGGTAGCGGCGGGGCAGCGCCGGCGACAGACGAAACCCCTCACTTTGACTCCCCCGCCACTATCGAGTAGAACAAGGGCAGAGAATCCGGCGGTAGCTGTTGTTGGCTCGCATTGGCCAAGTACACTCAGGCAACACGTCGCCATCTTTTCACTGGCAAAGGGAGAGAGTCATGCAAGCGCTAGTACTGGAAAGGGCCAAGGAGCTGGCCCTGCGGGATATCACCATCGAGGAATCGCTCGGCCCACGCGATGTGCGGGTCGACATCCGTGCCGTGGGCATCTGCGGCTCCGACGTGCACTATTACCTGCACGGGCGCATCGGCCCGTTCGTCGTCCGCGAGCCCATGATCCTGGGGCACGAGGCGGCCGGTGTGGTCACCGAGGTCGGCTCTGAGGTGCAGGGCCTGGCCGTGGGTGACCGCGTCTGCATGGAGCCGGGCATCCCGGACCCCTACAGCCAAGCTGCGCGCCTGGGCCTATATAACCTGGACCCGGCCGTGCGCTTTTGGGCCACGCCGCCCATCCACGGCTGCCTGCGCGAGTCGGTGGTGCACCCGGCCGATTACACCTTCAAGCTGCCGGATAGCGTCAGCCTGGCCGAGGGCGCCATGGTCGAGCCGCTGGCCGTGGGCCTGCACGCCGCGAAAAAGGCCGAGATTCGCCCCGGCGACACGGCCATCGTCTGCGGCGCCGGCACCATCGGCATGGTCACCGCCCTGGCCGCGCTGGCCGGAGGCTGCAGCCGGGTGATCATCAGCGACGTGCTGCAGGCCAAGCTGGACCTGGCCACCACCCTCGGCACCATCACACCCGTGAACGTCGCCGAGCGCAGCCTGGTCGAGGTCGTCAACGAGCTCACCGACGGCTGGGGCGCGGACATTGTCTTTGAGGCCAGCGGCAACGCACGGGCCGCCGAGTCCGTCTTTGAGCCCCTCTGCCCGGGCGGCCGCGTCGTCTTTGTCGGCATGCCCGGCGAGCCGATCCGTTACGACGTGGTGGCCGCGCAGGCCAAAGAGGCGCGCGTCGAGCACATCTTCCGCTACGCCCACGTCTACCCGCGTGCCGTAGCGCTCTTGGGCAGCGGGCAGATCGACGTCAAGCCCCTGATCACCGACCGCTACGCCTTTGCGGAGAGCGTCGCCGCCTTCGAGTTCGCGGCCCACATGCCGCCCACCTCGGTAAAGGTGATGATCGAGCGATAGGGGAGGAACCCATGCCACTATACGGCGGTATCGAAGCCGGCGGCACCAAGTTCGTCTGCGCCATCGGCACAGGGCCCGGCGACCTGCGCGAAGAGCGCTTTCCGACCACCACACCGCAAGAGACCATCGGGCGGGCGATCGAGTTTTTCCGCCGGCAGCCGGAGCCGCCGGTCGCCGTCGGCATCGCCGCCTTCGGCCCGGTGGACCCCGACCCCGCCTCGCCCACCTACGGCTACATCACCACCACGCCCAAGCGGGGCTGGGCCAACACCGACTTTGCCGGCATGGTGGGCCGCACCCTGGGCGTGCCCGTCGGCTTTGATACCGACGTCAACGGCGCCGCCCTGGGCGAGCACCGCTGGGGCGCCGCCCAGGGGCTGGACACCTTTATCTACCTGACCGTCGGCACCGGCATCGGCGGCGGGGGGATGGTCAACGGGCGCCTGCTCCACGGCCTGATGCACCCCGAGATGGGCCATGTGCGCATCCCCCACGACCCGGAGCGCGACGCCTTTGAGGGCTGCTGCCCCTACCACGGCGACTGCCTGGAGGGGCTGGCCGCCGGGCCCGCCGTCCGCCAGCGCTGGGGCCGGCCCGGGCCCGCGCTGCCGGCCAACCACGAGGCCTGGGCGCTGGAGGCCCACTACCTGGCCCTCGGCCTGGTCAACTATATCTGCACCCTCTCGCCGCAGCGCGTCATCATCGGTGGCGGCATGATGGAGCAGCCGCGCCTGCTGCCGCTCGTGCGCCGGGAGGTGCAGCGGCTCCTCAACGGCTATCTGCAGGTGCCGCAGCTCCGGGAGGGGATCGAGGAGTACATCGTGCTACCGGCCCTCGGCAACCAGGCCGGAGTCCTCGGCGCCATCGCATTAGCGCAAGACGCGGCGGCGTGAGGCTGGAAGCGGAGAGAGGCACGTACGGCGACATACTCTGGCTCACGGGTCAAAGGTTAGCGCCATTGGGCCTTGGGCGCCCAAGGCAACACGGAGCCAAGCGCCCTGGCCACGGCAAAGGGCCTGCCGGTTGCTGCTTGGGCGAGTAAACTCGCTACTACGACGTCAATGCAGGAGGTCCGCCCAGTGCGGAAAGCTGCCGACAGTTCATCCATGTCCTACACACTCCGCATCGCCACCCTAAACCTGCGCCACAACGCTGACCGCTGGCCCGAGCGGCTGCCCCTGGTCGTGGACGGGTTCGTGCGCGAACTGCCGCACCTCGTCGCGCTGCAGGAGGTGCACATCCCCAGCGACCAGGCGGGCCTGCTGGCCACAGAAGTTAACCACGCTCTGGAGGCGGCCGGGCAACCCGCCCGCTACGAGTACCGGCTGCAGCCCAAGATCGGCCCCGAGGGCGAGCAGGAGGGCATCGCCGTCTTTTCCCACCTGCCCATCGTCGATTACGCCTGGCTGGACCTCGGCGGCGGCGCGCGCGTGGCCCAGCGCGTCCGCGTGCAGCTCCCCGGCGGCGCCCTCGTCGATCTCTACAACGCCCACCTGCACCACACCCACGATGCGGACGAGCTGCGCCGCGCGCAGGCCCGCCGTATCGTCGCTTGGGCGACGGAGCAATCACAGGGCGCCGCAGCGATCATCGCCGGTGACATGAACGCCCTGCCCGACAGTGCAGCCATTGCAGCGTTCAAAGAAGCTTTTGCCTCCGCCTACGCCCTGGCTCACGGCGGGGAGCCGCCCTACACCTTCCCCACGCCCCTGGTGCGGCGTCAGGACTGGCGCGGCACCCTCGACTATATCTTTCTGCCCAGGCACCTTGAGGTCCAGAGCGCCCGGCTCGTCTTCGATCAACCCGCGGCGGGGGATGCCACGCTGTACCCATCCGACCACTATGGGCTGGTGGCGGATGTCGCTCTCCAGACATCCCAGCACCTGCAGCGAAAGTATAGCGGCGAAGCCTAGAGTCCTGGTGCGCAGTACCTGATCACCCCGCTGATTACCCCCTGCTCACAAACTGCTCAATTCAGTGGCCTATTTCTGTGCTATGCCATAAATTTGCGAAAACTCCAAGACTCGCCGCAACGGCAGTCAACTTGGCTCTACGACGAGTCTTCCATAGAAAGGCGCCTTGGAGCTTTCGCAAGGTTGGAGCGGTCTCCCTATGCAGCCGGCCGTGTCTCGGAACGAGAGTTAACGTGGACCCGCCGGCGGCGGACCGCCGCTTCCTGCTCGGCGCCTGAATATCCTGTGAGACCTGAGACCAGGTCTAGCCGTACGGCGGTGGCTCGGGAACCTGGGGCGATGGGCAAGCGTCCTCTACTCGGAGGAATCGCCACGGTGCAACTCTTGCACTCTCCACGCGTCATACCTGTAGAGGGTGGTTTGTCCGTGGACCACTTCCGGCCCCTGAGGAAAGGAACCCGCTATGCTCAGTAAAGGCAAGCTCTGGGTGACGTTGCTGGCTGCTCTCTCTGCCCTGCTCTCGATGGCGAGTGCCTCTGCCGCCGAGGACCCCGGCGAGGTCCGCTTGTGGCAGCCCCGGATCAGCATCGTCTGGCCCCACGACGGCCAGGGCCACCCTATCCCCGTC
>DAOUGZ010000310.1:0-9198 GCA_034428955.1 Anaerolineae bacterium
AGTAGTAACCCAGGCGCACGTTGGCCCCCAGCCGCACGCGCCCGGCCAGCGGGGCCAGTTGCCCGGCGATGGCCCGCAGCAGGGTCGTTTTGCCCGCGCCGTTGGGGCCGACCAGGGCCACCCGCTCGCCCAGGCGCAGGTGCCGGTTTACCCCGCGGAGCAGGACGTTCTCCCCATAGCCGACGGCCAGCTCCTCCAGCATCAGGACGTCCTGCCCGCTGGCCGGCGTCCCCTCGAAATCGAGCTTCATCTGCCAGGTGGGCTTGGGTTTCTCCACGCGCTCGTCGGTGAGCAAGCGCTCGATGCGCTCTTCGATGTGCTTGGCCCGGCGGACGGTATAGCGCCCTCGGTTAGCAAAGAACCCCTTGGCGAACTTGTCGCCGCTATCGGCCTTGCCGCCTCTGCGTGGCCGGGCCTCGCCCCGCAGGTGCTGCGCGGCGGCCTGCAGGCGGGCGATCTCCTCGTTCTGATCCACATAGGCCTGCCATTGGCGTTCTTGCTCGGCCTGCTTCTCCTCGATGTAGGCGGTATAGTTGCCGGCGTAGGCGCGGACGCTGTGCGTGCGCGGGTCAAGGTCCAGGATGCCGGTGACGGTGCGGTCCATAAAGTCCCGGTCGTGGGAGACGACCAGGGCCGCTCCCTGATAGGCCAGGAGCCAATCCTCCAGCCACTCCAGAGCCGTGATGTCCAGGTGGTTGGTGGGCTCGTCGAGCAGCAGCACCTGCGGCTGGGCCAGGAGGATGCGCGCCAGGCCCAGGCGAGTCTTTTGCCCGCCGCTGAGGATGGCTACAGGCGTGCTCATCTCGACGTCGCTGAGGCCCAGCCCCGCCAGGATCGCCTCGGCCTCGTGGGCCGCCGTCTGCGCCGTAGCCAACGCTTGCAGGTCGGCCAGGGCCTGGGCGTAGGCGTTCTCGATGCGCGTGCGCTCGGCCTCCGGAGCCTCGGCCAGCGCCGTGGCCAGCCGGGCCAGCCGCTCCTCGGCCTCTTCGAGCCCCTGCGCCTCCACGCGCAGCACCCCGGCGACCGTCTCGCCCTCGCCGTAGGTCAGGCCCTGCTCCAGATAACCCAGGCGCAGGCCGGGTGGGTTGAGGCGCACCTGTCCCTTGTCGGCCTGTTCGCGGCCCGCGATGATGCTGAGGAGGGTCGTTTTGCCGCAGCCGTTGGGGCCGATGAGCCCCAGGCGCTCGCCGGGGTTGACGAGCAGCGACACGTCCTCAAGGACGACATTCACGCCATAAGCTTTGCTGATGGAGATAACCTGTAGCATAGTTCCTCACTTGTTGGATGCAAAAAGCCGTGGGTGCGCATGCACACCCACGGCTTGCAGATTGCGGTCTTTTGGCTAGAGAGCCAGGGATGCACGGCAATACAAACGCGGGGTATAGAACTTGCCAGCCATCCCTTATCCCTCCAACAAGTGATGAGGGGAGTATACAGCAGTTGTACCGAGTCGTCAACTCGCCTTTCTCAGCGGGGGCACTGATAGCCCGGCATCCCTCGCGGCCTCGGGTCGTCCTTTGTGTCTTTGCCCTGCTGATACCTGCCCTACGTGTTCTGCGCCGGATGCCCACGCAAAGAGCTGCTCACTCCCTCTTCGTATGCGCCACGGACGATGTCTTGTGCATCCAGCGTGACATGGCGAATGTGGGTGCGGCGGTAGGTATAGACGACATGCAGCCGGCCATCAGCGCCCTGGATGATCGACGGATACGAGGCTTCACCTTGCTTTGTCTCCAAGTCGAGTCGCCAGGGCCAGGACTCGCCGTTGTCGGCGGACATTAGGAGTGAGAGCGGGCTGCGGCCCTCGCGAGTGGGATTGCAGGCGAGTACGATCCGCCCACCGGCCAGGCGCACGGCGTCGAGGCCGCTGTTGGGGTTGGGGATAGGTGTGGGGCGCACGGGCGACCAGGTACGCCCATAGTCGTCGGAAGTGGTGCTGCAAACCGCGCCGACGTGGCGGGTAGCGCGGAGCAGCATCTTGAGCCGGCCCGGAGCAGGCTCCCACACTGTAGGCTGGATGACTCCACAGTGCCCATCGGGCAGAAGCAGAGCCTGCGACGTGGCATCCCAAGTGGCGCTCACCACAGCGCCGCCGCCTGTGAGATTGCCATGGCCCGGTGCGATGATGGGGCCATGCGCTGACCAGGTGTGGCCACCGTCGGCCGAGACCTCCACCCAGGCGCTCCAGGTGCGCCAGGTCTCGTGGGAGGTGGGGCAGAGGATGTCGCCGTTGGCGAGCGTGATCGGCTTGTTCTTGGCTGGGCCCAGCAGCCCGGCAGGCAGGAGCGTAGAGGGCGACCACGTCTCACCACCATCGTGCGATTGGATGTAGGCACCGGTCCAGGAGGGGACATCTGGCCCGACCTTGTAGAAGAGCCAGACCACACCGGCCGCATCGCGGAAGAGCACGGGGTTCCAGAGGGGCACGCCGGGCTCATCGGCGACTATGTGCGGTACGCTCCAGCCGTGGCCACGGTAACGACTGAGCCAGATGGCTACGTCGGGGTGGCCCTCGTGCGTTCCGCCGAACCAGGCGGCCAGCAGCCCACCGTCCGCCAGTTCGACGATCGTTGCGGCATGGCAGGAGGGGCAGCGGGGCGTGGGCTCGCAGATGAACTCTCCCTGGATCACTGCTGCCTCCTTTCCGGCGGCGCCGTTTCCTCCAGTTCGCGACAGATGTCGAGCAGCGCCTGCACCCGCGCATCGGGGGTGGCCGGCTGGATATCGGCCATGACCACATCGCAAGGGGCGAGATCGTCATAGATGCGTTGCATGTCGGCACGCACCTCATCCGGCGAGGCGTCTTGCAGCCTGACCGGTGAGTAGAGCACCGCCCGGCGCGCCTCGGGGAACAGCGCTCGCGCCCGCTGCATATCCGACATGATGCCCATGTCGAGATAGCCCACATTGGGCAGCGCGCGCAAGGCCTCAAGGTAGGGCGTCACGTCCCAATTGCAGGTATGCACGCCAAAGCGCCGAAAGCTCTCGGCAATCCGTTGGTCGTAGGGGAACACGAACTCGCGGTAGCTGCGCGGCGAGATCATGTTCATAACGCAGTTGGAGATGTCGAGTTGGTCGATGTCAAAGCCCGAGCGGCGCTGGCGCGCCTGCACGCGCTGCGCCAGGGCAATCATCAGGTCGCAGATGAGCGCCAGGAAGCGGTGTACGAGTTTGGGGCGGTCGACCATCTCGGTAAAGATGGCCTGACCATAGATGTTGAAGGCATTGTTGAGCACACCCTGCCAGTTCAGGTAGCCATGGATCATGCCGGCCTCGGCCTCTATGATGTCCATCTGCCGTTCTAGCGCTATCACAACCGGCGAGGTGAGCAGCCTCTCGATGTCCAGCCTGGCCAGCGCTTCCAGGCCGAGTATGGGGCGCGCCTCGATCACCGGCCACTGGTCGGGCGCGTAGCGGAGCGTGCAGCCAAAAATCTGTGGGACAACAAAGGCGCCGTAGACCCCGGAGAGAGTCCAGGTATCCTCCTCACAGTGAGGATTCCAGTAGGCCACGCCGGGGAAGGCGCGATGCAGCGCCGCCTTCATCCTGACCAAGGTCTCATGGCGGTAACACGGGTCGCTGTGCCAGCGCTGGGAAAAGTCCACAGCGCAACGCCGGTGGAACCACTCTGGCGTAAAGCCCAAAGACACGCGCATGGCCGTTTCCGTGCCGTCGGCGGGCTCGCGCCGGGCCGGCCCGCCGACGGGTATGTGGTTACGTAGCTGTAGTACACCCAAGGTCCTTCTCCCCGAGTATCCGTGCTGTCCTCGCGAGTTGTACGAGCCGTTCGTCTGAGGCGTTGCGCCGCTTCAGACCTTGAGTAACCAGACCTCTGAGACCTCGCAGCCCAGGCCACCGCCGCCCAGGCCGGACTCCCGGCGCCAGGTGAGGGTGAGTTCACCGCCACGGATAGCCTCCGCAGGGATGGCGAACTCGAGGGGCTTGGGGGGCGCCGGCCGCTCGATGAAGGGGTGGAGTTCGATGCCCTCACCGGCCTCGAGGCGCACCCGGAGCTGGGGCCGAAAGCCGGCATAGACAACGCGCAGCCGGTAGGTAGCCTCGGGGTCCAGCCCCGTGTAGCGCATCTGGAGAGGCTGCTCGTTGAGGCCGCCGGTTGAGCCCCGCCAGGCCAGCCGCAGGGGGAGCGGATCCTTGCGGTAGGGATAGCGTCGCTGCGCTGAGACGAGGTAGGCAGGGTCAGCGTCAAAGCCGGGTCCGGGCACGACATGGCCAGGGCACCAGCCCGAGCCCAGGTTGTCGTAATAGCCGCCCGGCCCGGGATCCTCCCACCGTACGATGCAGTCGATGGCCTCGAGGCGCTCCCCCTCGTTTGCCAGTTGGCGGATCTCAGCGAAGCGGGCTTTGAGCCAGGGAGCGTTGTTGAGGGGATAGTCCAGGCCGTCGAGACTGGCGCCGCGCACCTCATCCTGTGCCTGGTAGAGGCGTACGCTGAGTTGCATGTGGATGCTCTGGAAGAGGGCCTCGGCCAGTTGGTGGATGCGCGTGCGCCAGCCCTGCGACACGGGCTCGTTGACGGCCCGGTCGAGGATACGCTCCGCCCTCTGCATGGCGACCTCGGCACCCAGCGCCGGCGCCTGGCGCAGGCAATCCATGGCCTGTTCCTCCAGGCCCGTTTCATAGAGCAGCCGGCTGCGCACGTAGGCATCATAATAAGCGCGGTAGAGCCCCTGCTGGAAGCGCCAGTTCTTGAGGTCTCGCGGCGAGGCAGCGGCTTCCATTGCCTGGAACTGCTGCAGGGTGGTGTAGACGGCGGCGTTGGTGGCCAACGGCCCCTGCCAGTTGCGCTCCAGGGCCAGCAGGCCCTGCGCCCAATCGTCGGCGTAGCGCTCGCCGATAAAGTAGCGGCCATAGTCGCGCAGGATCTCGACGATGTCGGCCTCGGGGTCCCAGCCCAGCGCGCTCCAGACGGCCTTGTTGACATCGTCGTGGCAGCCCTCCGAATAGGAGAGAAAGCCGATGGTCGGCGGCTGGGTGTGCCGGAAGATGGTGGCCTGACCCAGCGGGCGAGGGTTGATCGGCTCACGGCCAAGGGTCAGGGCGTAGGCCACATCCCAGTCGGGCACGGGGAACTGGCAGTTGAGGGTGTGGGTGATGTCCGGATAGTTGCGGATGGGGTAGCGCTCTGGGATAAGCGCTCGGAACTGGGCTGTGGTCATGTGCACCCACGGGCCGTGCACCACTCCCGTGAGCCAGCCGGCGCCGGGCCCGCGCAGGATGCTCAAGAACTCGTCCATCCACTCGGGTGTAAAGCCCTGGGGCGAGATCCACCACTGCGCCTGGGGGTGGATGCGCTTCAGGCTCTCGGCTTGCTGCGCCAGCATGGGCATGAGCACACTGGGCCGCGCGTGCCCCGGGTCGCCGCCGGGTACGAACACGGCATCGATGCGGGGCAGGGCCCGAAAGACCTCGGCCCACTCACGCAGGGCAAACTCGACTGTGGCCGGGTTGGCGTAATCCTCGTCCATCGCGGGGTACCAGACCCAGACGTCGAGGCCATACTCATCAGCCAGGCGCGACACGCCGGTCATCATCTCCAGGGGTGGCCGTGGAAAGTGGACGCTATCGGGGTTGTCGTCGGAGCGTGGCGGAATCAGTTCGATTGTGTTGGCGCCAAAGACGGCCAGGTCGCGGATGTACTGCTCCCACTGAGGCAGATCCCAGCCGCAGTAAGAGTTGGTCTTGTCGCGGTAACCGAGTTGGTGGCCGCGCAGCCGGTAGGCGGGGGCGGTGGCGATATCGAGGCCGGCCGGCAGCATGGCCTGACCCCGGCGCAGGCGGAGTGTACGCAACAGGCGGCCGATGCCATAGAGGACGCCGCGTTCGTCGTGGCCCGCGACGACGACGGTAGGGGCGCCTCTGTGCTCGGTCACGCAGAGGCGATAGCCCTCGGGCGCAGCCGGGATGTCGTCGTCAGGCGCGCTCTGGGCGCCCAGAGCGCATACTGCAGAGAGAGTGCCTACGATGATCGTGGGGGTAGGCGCTGCGGGCCAGGTGCTGCCGCACGCCCAACGGATGCCGGTGCGTGTTTCGACCTCCTCCACCAGCATCGTGACGGCCTTGCGTTCACGGTCCGAAAGGTCCGGCGGCACGACGACGATTGCGTGGCTCAGGTCGATGGAGTGGACGGGATGCGTTGGTTCAGCGCGGCCCAGCATGTTCTATTGCTCCTATACTGTACACACTCAAGTGTCCGGCGAATGCAAGCTCGTATAGACCGCAACCTGCTGCGGATGCCGGATCACGTAGCTTGGGGCGCGCGACGCAACTCACGCAGGATGCCTCGCGCGCCGTCGGCCAGAATGGCCGTGATATGCGTCGAGAGCAGTAGCGCGCCATCGGCCAGCATCTGTTGAGCAGCCTGCAGGTTGGTAGGCTCACCGATCAGGATTTTGCCTGCGGCGACCACCTTCTTGCGTCCTTCGGCCAAGGTTGCAAGGATCTTGGGGTGATCGTGACAACCCGGCAACCCCATCGACAGGGCAAGGTCGCAAAAGCCAAAGCAGACGGCGTCGATGCCGGGTACCTGGAGGATCTCGTCGAGGTTTTCGATTCCTGCAACATCCTCAATCCAGACGGCGACCAAGAGCTCGCGGTTGGCCTGGGCGAAATAGCTGCCCGGTGGCTCCAGCAAGTTGTAGCCTGAAGCCCTGGCGCCGACGTCGCAACTGCGCCGTCCTTCCGGCCAATAGCGTGTCGCCCTGACTGCCGCCTTGGCTTGCTCGGCCGTTGTGATGTGGGGCACGGCGATTCCTTGTGCCCCCGTCTGCAGGAAGGTCATGATCAGCTCATGGTCGAGCTTGGGCACGCGCACGATCGACGACATGCCGACCGCATCGCAAGCTCGCACCAAGGCCTGGCAGTCGAAGCAAGCGATCGGGCCATGCTCCGCATCCACGAAGGCGTACTCGAAGCCCAGGTGCCCGCAGAATTCGACCAGTTCGGGTGAGGGGAAGGGGATTACGGCGCCGATGGCCGGCTCTCCCCGCAAGGCCTGCGCTTTGACTGTGTTGGGTCTCATTTGGGATGAACTCTCCGAGTGATGGTACGCCGCCGCTACAGAAGGCCCAACTCTCGCAGCCTGCTCTCGGCGCGCGCGGCGGCTTCCGGCGCGGCCTGCGGCAACGGCCGGCGGACGCCGCCCATGCGCAGGCCGCGCCGCTCGAGCATGGCCTTGAACAAGGCCAGGTAGCCGCCATCGCCCATGGCCGAGCGTGCGCTGTCGAGAAGCTCCTGCTGCCGGCGCGCTCGCTCCAGATCACCCTGCGCACAGGCCTCGACCAGGTCCACAACGACCTCGGGCACCACATTGGCGTTGCCCGAGACGCAGGCGCACGCGCCCGCCTGCAGAGCGCGCATGATGAGCCCATCGGGGCCACACACCACCTGGAAGCGCCCCCCATCCAAGCCGACAAAGCTCGTCAGCGACTCCAGTTGACCGGCACTGTCCTTGATGCCGACCACATTGGGCGCACGGTGCACGATGGCCTCGACCAGCTCTCGGCTGATGGTGTTGCCGGTACACTGGGGTATGTTGTAGAGGAAGACCGGTGTCTCGTCGACTGCGGCCGCAACTGAGCAATAGTGCTCCACGAGCGCCGCATCGGGCAGGCGAAAGTAGTAGGGTGTGACGACGGATATGGCCTCTGCACCACAGGCCTGGGCGTGGAGCGCCAGATCGATCGTCTCACGCGTCGTCTCTGCGCCGACATGGGCGATGACGGGCACGCGGCCCTGCGCTGCCGCCATCACCACCTCCAGCACTTGCTTTCGCTCTTCGATCGTCAGGAGTGGGCCCTCACCTGTCGTGCCACAGGGCATGAGTCCGCGCACGCCTTTGTCGATCAGCCAGGCTACATGGGCGCGCAGGGCTTTTTCATCGAGCGTCTCACCCTCATTGGACAGGGGCGTCAGAAGAGGGACGATCACGCCGCGCACAGTAAACGATGAACTCATCTTCAATCCCTTCATCCAGCAGTCAAATCAATCCTAAGAGCGCCTAACAAAACCGGACATAATGCACCGAAATAGGGGCTATGGCAAAACCCCTTGTATCGGATAGGCTATGGAGCATCGTTGAGCCATGCCTGCCTATGGAGCCGCCCAAGCCAAGAGGTGGGCGACCCCGCATGGCGGACAGAGCGGTGTTTACCGGCATCTCTTGGGAAATGTTGCTCCAGAAATGGGATGCGGCAGCGGCATGACTCGTTGGCGCCGTCTGCGCGAGTGGCAGGAAGCCGGCGTCTGGCAGAAGATCCACCAAGTGCTGCTGGACCACTTCGGTGAAGCACAGGCTAAATCGATTGGATGTGGGCCTCGCTGGACTCAGCGAGTGTGTCTGCCCCCCCAGGGAGGACCTAAACTCGGTCAGAACCCGACAGATCGTGGCAAATCGGGCGCGAAGCGCCATGTCGTGGCCGACCGGAAGGGTATTCCCCTCACCATAGTGCAGTCGGTAGCCGATGTGCACGACTCCAAGATGTTCTAAGAGACAATCGATGCGATCCAGCCCATCCGTACGCCAGAGCCGACGTCACAAGCGACCGGCCAAGCTGCACGCGGACAAGGGGTACGATTTCGGACGCTGCCGAAAGGCGCTGAGCGCGGAGTATCATTGTCCGCATCGCATGGCGAGGCATTGAGTCGAGCCAGCGCCTTGGCCGCCATCGTAGGGTGGTCGAGCGCACGCTGCCCTGGCTCAACCGAAATCGGCGTCTCAAGGTCCGCTATGAACGGCGAGATGACATCCACTAGGTCCTCCTGCATCTTGGCTGTATCCTGATTTGCTGGAGGAGACTCCAGCATGGTTTCTGTTAGGCGCTCTAATAAAAACATCAAGTAGAAGCCGTGCGATTTATGGCATGATAGGCGCATGGCAAAGCGAGAGTTTGTGCTGACTGAAAGCGGCGTGAACGAGTTGGTCGGTGCTCACGTCCACTGCAAAGATGGACCAACGCGCACGCGCATGCTGGCAGTGCGCCTGTACGGCATGGGCTATCCCATCCAACAGATCAACGAGATCACAGGTTGCAGCCGGACGAGCCTGCTGGAGTGGTGCCAGAAGTACAAGGCACAGGGTATCAAAAGACTGACGGACCATCGCTTGGGCGGGAACCATGCCAAGCTCAAACCCGCGCAGATTGCCGATACACGCGAGTTGGTGCATGCCTATACGCCCCA
>DAOUGZ010000311.1:0-30280 GCA_034428955.1 Anaerolineae bacterium
GCAGCGCCTGTTGTGTGTCATCAGTATACAGGCCGGGCAGGTGGGTGCGCCCCAGCCGGCTCAGCCAGAGGCGCTCGGGGTCCAGATAATCGCGCACCTCGCCGCAGTGGCGCAGGATGCGCTCTCGGCTCAACCCCTCGATCGGAGCGCCCAACGCGTCGCCGACCGCCTGCCCGAGCAGACACCCCCGCGCTTTGTCTAGTGTGATCGTCACCGCTGCCTCCTCTGAGAGGGGTTTTGGAGTTGTCACCTCCCCTATGGAGTCAGCAAAAGGGCGCCGTATCCTGCGCTCCAGATAAGATGCGGGCGACGCCCGCGCCTTCCCCTCCCCCCGCGATTGGCTGATGGCGCGGCACGTCCTCAGCTCGCTTCTTTGGCGCCTGGGTGACAGCCGGCGGCCATCGTCGCTCGCGGAGGACTCCCCTCTCGCCCCTGAGCTGCCGGCCGGGTTGCTCCTGCACAAGCCCCAGCGGGCTTTGCTTTTCTTAGCCTGGGGCCTTGGCCCCGGGCGGTCTTGTGCTGGTGGAGAGAGGCGCGCACAGGCTCGGCGACGCCCGCGCCTTCCCCTCCCCCCGCGATTGGCTGATGGCGCGGCACGTCCTCAGCTCGCTTCTTCAGCGCCCGGGTGACAGCCGGCGGCCATCGTCGCTCGCGGAGGACTCCCCTCTCGCCGCTGAGACGACTGGCGCCGCCGGCCGGTCTTCCCTGACTTGTGCACTGCCGTATTTTTGACAGTGCGCGCCGTCTCAGCTATAGTAAGCCACGTTTGGGTCCTGAAATGGTCAACTAGGGGTGGTCATGGGGCAAGTTGGTGACCGGCTACGGCAAGCCAGGGAGGCCAAAGGGCTGACCCTGGAAGAGGTCGAGGAGATCACCAAGATCCGTTGTCGTTACCTCCAGGCGCTGGAGGAAGAAGACTATGGACAGTTTCCCGGTGAGGTCTTTATCCGCGGCTTTTTGCGCAACTATGCCCAGGCGCTGGACCTCGACCCGGATGAGGTGCTCGCGGCGGCCGGCCGCAAGGTGCCGGACCCGGTTCGCAGCGTCGAGGCAGCGCAGGGGGCGACACTCGACAAGCCGCCTGCCCAAGAGGCAGGCTCCCAGCGCCTGATATCGGCCCTGATTGGCGTGGTGGCGCTGGTCGGTGTGCTGCTTGGGGGGTGGGCTCTCTACCACTATCTGGGCCCGAGCCGTATCCCGCCCACCTTGCCCCCGCCCAGCACCGAGGGAACCCCCACGTCGGCCGTTCACGAGCAAGCGACATCGCGCCCCACACTCACCCCATCGCCCTCCATAACGCCCAAAGCCACAGCGGCGGCGACCGCGATGGCTACAGCAACAGCGACAAGCGAACCGACGCCAACTGTGGCGCCAACCGATACACCCGAACCCACCATAGCCCCATCGCCGGCCGCCGGGGAGGCTGTCGTCTTGCGGCTCGAGACGCTTGCGGATTCGTGGATTCGGGTGGAGGTGGATGGCGCTGTCGTATTTGAGGACACTCTACGGCCCGGCCAGGTGATGGAGTGGCGGGGCGAGAGCGAAATCCACCTGCTGACCGGCAATGCCGGCGGCCTGCGTGTATGGTATAATGGGCAGGAAGAGCCGCAGCTCGGCGCGAGCGGCGAGGTGCTCGAGCGTACCTGGCAGGCCGGGCCTCAGGTGCCCACCGAGGAGCAACCGCCGGCCGAGGGGACGCCCGAGGCGGAGACAACCCCGGAACCATTGGGGCCGCCACCGGAACCGGGAGAATAGCTGCGCGGCAGATATAGTTTACCAGCCTGGAGCATTGCCACTGCAACCGGCCACTCCTTTGGACCCCTGGCCGGTTGTCTGTTACAGCCCTCTCGGATGCAGAGCGGGCTCGCGTGGTGCTGCGGGCTCTTGGGAGTGTTTGTGCGATTTCATCTGATCAGCCTGGGATGCCCCAAAAACACGGTCGATGCTGAAGCGATGGCCATGCGCTTGCAGGCGGCGGGCCACCGCGCCGTCGCCGCGGAGGACCAGGCGGATGTGATCATTGTCAATACCTGCGGCTTTATCGCCGCTGCCCGGGCCGAGTCGCTGGCCATGCTGCGCGACCTGGCTCGAAGGAAACGTCGCCGCCAGGCCCTGATCGCGGCCGGTTGCCTGGCCGAGCGCGAGGGCGCCGGGCTCGTCGCGCGTGTGCCCGGGCTCGACGGCTACATCGGCACCCGTCACTGGCCGCAGATTGTGCCGCCGGTAGAGGAGGTGGCGCAGCGCCATGGGCGCGGCCCCGTCTGCTCGCGCCTTGGCGGGCTTGGTGATGTGGTGGCCCCGGCAGAGCGCACGGCCGCCGGCCCAACGGCCTATCTCAAGATCGCCGACGGCTGCGACGCCCCATGCGCGTTTTGCGCCATCCCGCAGATCAAGGGGCCGCAGCGCTCCAAGCCGCGGGAGGCTGTGTTGGCGGAGGCGCGCGCTCTGGTGGAGCAGGGTGTGCGTGAGCTGGTGCTCATCGCGCAGGATACGACGGCCTACGGCCGCGACCGCGGCGAAAAGGATGGGCTGGCGCGCCTGTTGCCGGACCTGCTGGCCCACGTACCTGAACTGGCTTGGTTGCGTCTTATGTATGCCTACCCGCAACATATCGATGCCCGGCTCATTGACGCCCTCGCCGCGGACCCGCGCATCTGCCACTACCTGGACCTGCCGTTGCAGCACGCCCATCCCGACGTGCTACGCCGTATGTGCCGGTCCCACGATGTGGCGCGCACCGAACGGCTGATCAGTGATCTGCGAGCGGCGATGCCCGACATTGCACTGCGCACGAGCTTTATCGTCGGCTTCCCGGGCGAGACGGACGCCGAGTTCCAGACTCTCTTGGATTTCATGGCTCGCCTGCGGTTTGACCGGGTAGGCGTCTTTACTTATTCTAGGGAGCGCGGTACACCGGCGGCCGAGATGCCGGGCCAGGTGCCGCCGAGCCTGCGCCAGGAGCGTTACGACGAGGCCATGATCCTGCAGCAGGGGCTGTCGCTGGCGCGTAACCGCGAGCAGGTCGGGCGACGCCTGACCGTGCTGACGGAGGGCACGCAAGAGGCCATCACGACCGGCCGCTGCTACCGTGATGCCCCCGAGGTTGACGGCCTGGTGCTTGTGGAGGGGGTGCACCCCGTGGGCGAGTTCGTTCCGATCCGTGTGACTCAGGGGCTGGAGTACGATCTAGTGGGGGTGGTGGAGGCAACACCTACCTCCAAAACGCCTCATTCCAGAGGGTATTGCGCAGCAAGCGCTCGACATTCGGGTCGGCCACGTTGAGAGCGCGGCGGTCCAGCCAGTAGCCGGTAAAGGCCCAGGCAAAATAGGCGTGGGGCTCGCTGGGGCCGTAACCCAGCCGGGCCAGCGAGGCGATGCGCCGGCCTACGACGCTCAGCTCGGCCGTGGCGCCGGCGCCGTCGGAGAGCCAAGGGCCGCCGGCCGCGCCGCGTGAGCCGAGGAGATGGTCGGCCAACTGGGCGATGATATTGAGGGCGGCGCGGGCATCGCCGAGCACGTCGGCGAGGGATATCTGAGCCACGGCTTGCAGCTCGCCCTGGCGCCAGGGCAAGGCACCGGGCAGGTAGGCCGAAGGGCCGGCGGTAAAGACGACATGCCCTGCCGGTGCATCCAGCCAGTAGGCCAGCAGGCCGGCAGGCCAGGCGCCGAGGCTCTCCAGCAGGCGATCCGCCGGCGCCCAGGCATGGGCAAAGCGCCGCCGTACGGCCGGCGGGCTAACGCGAAGGGCGTGGCGTTCCACATGCAGGCGTTGGCGCTTGAGCGCGCGCAAAAGGCGTCGTTTCCCGGGCATAGTCGCTCGTATCCAATATCATCCTGGTTGTGGCCTCGCCAGCGCAGATGGCCGGCGCCGTAGAGCCCTGCCACGGGGCGCACGCGAGGCCGCGACGATTGATTCGCTCCGTTAGGAGCGCGGAACAGGCGATGACAGTATGAGCGAAAGTGAGAGCTGTGTCAACAGCTCCTTGAGCAAGGCAATCTATCGAGGGAAGGGCAGCCTGCACGGGGGCCGGGCAAGCGGGCCGTCGGGCACGGGCATGCGCATCCTCGCCGGCGTGCTGTTGGCTGCCATCGTGACCCTGGTGCTCTTGGGCGCTGGGGCGCTGGCCTGGCAGCACCATTATAGCGGGCGCGTCGTGCCCGGCGTCTGGGTAGCGGGCATCCCGCTGGAGGGCCTGACCGCGCCCGAGGCCGAGGCGGCACTGCGCCAGGCCTGGGGGGTGATGGGGCCGCGCCACTTGACCCTGCGCGATGGGGAGCGGCAGTGGGTGGTACCCCTCGACGAACTGGGCATCAGTTGGGATGTGGCCGGCACCGTACGCTCGGTGATGACCGTGGGGCATACCGGCTCCTTCTTCCACGATTGGTATACCCGGTTGGCGGGCCTGCAGCGGGGCGTTGTCGTTCCCGCGCTCTGGTCCCTCGAGGAGGGGCAGGCCAACCTCACCCTGCACAAGCTGGCTGCAGAGATCGATCAGCCGGCTCGCTCGGCCACCCTGGACGTTGACGGTGCGGCGCCGCGCAGCGAACTGGGCGCCTATGGCCGTGAACTGGACGTGGACGCGACCCGCGAGCAACTGCGCATGGCCCTGCGTACCTCCGGCCTGCCCGAGGTCCTGGATCTGACCGTGCGCTCGGTTGCCCCCACGGTGGTGGATGGTGAGGCGGCGCGCGCACGGGCCGAGCAGATCCTCTCGCGTCAGGTCAATGTGGTCATGGATGACGGCGGCACTCGTCGCTCCTGGGCGCTGGCGCCGGAGGTCATCCGCCGCGCCTTGACGACGCGTCAGGAGGTCGGTGAGGATGGCCTGGCCCGCTGGGCTGTGGATCTGGACCCCGCGCCGGTGGCCGAGTGGGTGACGGCTATCGCCAAGCAGATCGACCAGCCGGTTATCGAGGGCCGCGTGCGCATCGACCCCAATACCCTGCGCGCTTCGATCGTCACCCCCAGCCAACCGGGCCGCGAGGTGAACACCGAGGAGGCATTGCAGCGCGTTCTGGCCGCGCTGGAGGGCGGCGAGGAGACGGTTGAGCTGGCCGTGAACGTCACCGAACCCTATGTGACCGAGGCGCAGGTAGCGAGCTGGGGCGAGCTGAACCTCCTGAGCGAGGGCGTATCCTACTTTAGAGGCTCGGACCCGGGCCGCAAGCAAAACATTACCGTCGGCTCTTCGCGTTACGAGGGCATCGTGATCCCGCCGGGGGCGACCTTTTCCTTCAACGAGCACGTAGGGCCCGTGACGGCGGCCGAGGGCTGGGCCGAGGCCTATGTCATCGTCGGCGACCGGACGGAACTGGGCGCCGGCGGCGGCATCTGCCAGGTCTCTACGACGGTCTTTCGGGCCGCCTTCTTTGCCGGGCTGCCCATCGTCGAACGCTACCCCCACACCTACCGCGTGAGCTGGTACGAGCCGCCCGTGGGGCTCGATGCGACGGTCTTTACCCCCTGGGTGGATTTCAAGTTCAGAAACGACCTGGATTTCCCGATCATCATCGACCCCGACCCCGATATGGCCAGCGCCACACTGACCTTCCGCTTCTACGGGCCGGGCACCCTGGGCTATACCGTGGAGATGGAGGGTCCCGAGGTCAGCCAGGTTGTCAAGGCGCCGCCGCCCATCTATGAAGACGACCCCTCCCTGGAGCCCGGCGAGATCAAACAGGTCGACTCGGCACACGACGGCCTGCGCGCTGTGGTCTACCGGGTCATCAAACAAGGCGATGAGGTCATCTCTCGCGAAGAGTTTGTCAGCGACTATGCCGCCTGGCCGGCGCGCTTTAAGCGAGGGCCGGCGGCGGAGTGATACGTGCAAGTGATCCGTGAGGAGACGCTTGACGCCCAACGGAGGTCTCCATGGGCCTCGAAATCGGCATTGTCGGCCTGCCGAATGTGGGCAAGTCGACCCTTTTCAATGCGCTGACTCGTGCAGGGGCGGCGGTGGCCAGCTACCCCTTTACCACGATTGAGCCGAATGTGGGCGTGGTGCCCGTGCCCGACGAGCGCCTGGAGCAGATCGCGCGGATCATCCAGCCGGAGCGGGTGGTGCCTACGACCCTGCGCGTGGTGGATATCGCCGGCCTGGTGCGCGGGGCCAGCCAGGGCGAGGGCCTGGGCAACCAGTTCCTGGGCCATATCCGCGCCGTCGATGCAGTGGCCATGGTCGTGCGCGGCTTTGAGGATCCCGATGTGCCCCACGTTACCGCCGAACTGGACCCCCGCGCCGACGTGGAGACGATCGACCTGGAGCTTATCCTCGCCGACCTGGCGGTGGTAGAGCGCCGTCAGGAGAAGGTGCGCTCCCAGGCCAAAGGCGCCAAAGGCACTTACGACGCCGAACTGGCGGCGCTGGCGGACCTTGGGGCGCGCCTGGAGAAGGGCCTGCCGGCCGCCGGCGAGGACCTGCCGGAGGCCGAGCGCGCCCAGGCGCAGGAATTGGACCTGCTGAGCGCCAAGCCGCGGCTCTATGTCGTCAATGTCAGCGAGGGCCTGCTGCCGGAGGGCGGCCGCTATGCGGCGGCGCTGCGTGAACTGGCCCAGGCCGAGGGCGCAGAGGTCGTCGTGCTGTCGGCCGCGCTAGAGGCCGAACTCCTCGACCTGACCCCCGAAGAGGCCGCCGAATACCGGGCCGAGCTGGGCCTTGCCGAGCCCGGTCTGGAGACGTTTATTCGCGCCGGCTACCAACTGCTGGACCTGATCACCTTCTTCACCGTCACCGGCGGCCAGGAGGTCCGCGCCTGGACGCTCCGCCGGGGTGGAACCGCCCTCGATGCCGCCGCCGCCATCCACACCGACATGGCGCGCGGCTTCATCCGCGCCGAGGTCATGCCGGCTGCCGAACTCGTTGCCCACGGGTCCGTGGCGGCCGTGCGCGACGCGGGCCGCCTGCGCATCGAGGGCCGCGACTATGCGGTGCAGGATGGCGACATTCTGCATATCCGCTTCAATGTGTGACCGCTCCGTATGCCCCGTAGTGTAGCCCCTTCCAAAGTTCCCGTCTAGACCCAACGGGTTTCCCAAACCCGTTGGGTCTCAGGCTACCCCCACGCCTGCAGGCGTGCTCTTCCCATGTCTGGCACAGATTATGCTACACCACTGCTCGGATCAACCGGCCTGCTGTGCAATCCACCCTCGTGGCAGCCATCGGTGCGTCTATCAACCGGTGCGGCGATCGCCAAAGCGGCAGGCGCCGCAGTGGCGCGCAACCAGCTCTAGCGATCCATGCTCTAACCGGTAGGCCATTCCACTCGCTGCGCCTGACCGTATGCAGTGTCGGGTATTGGCTGGCATCCATTGTCAAGGCACCGTGGCGGCCGGGATTACAAGAGAAGAGAGATGATCTCAAACTTTGACATAGTCGTGTTCTCGCACCTGCGCTGGCACTGGGTCTACCAGCGGCCGCAGCATCTGCTGACACGGCTGGCCAAAGACCATCGAGTATGGTACATCGAGGAGCCCGTTACCGAGGATACGGACAATCCGTGGCTCGAGACTGAGGATGTGGCTCACAATGTGAGCGTTGTCCGCCCCCATCTTGCGGCAGAGTACCCGTTCTTCATCGGGGAGCAGATTCCCGCGTTAACCGAACCGATCAAACAACTGCTGGCCGAGCGTGGCGTGGAGCGCCTGGCGCTGTGGCTCTACACGCCGATGGCGCTGCCGGTGGCCCAGGCGCTGGAGCCCGTGGCCGTGGCCTACGACTGTATGGATGCCCTGGCCTCCTTCCGCTTTGCGCCACCCGAGATGGTCGAGCGCGAGGCCCAGTTGTTGCAGTGGGCCGATGTAGTCTTTACCGGCGGCCCGAGCTTGTACAAGGCCAAGGAGGGGAGGCACGCCAACCTGCACTGCTTCCCCAGCAGCATCGAGGTCGACCACTTTCGCCGCGCGCAGGATGAGCATAGTCAGGAACCGGCGAGCCAGGCCTCGATACCCCACCCGCGCCTGGGTTACTTTGGCGTAATCGACGAACGCCTGGACTATGACCTGCTGGCCGCCCTGGCCGCGAGCAGGCCGGCCTGGCAGATTGTGATGGTGGGCCCGTTCACCAAGGTCAATCCCGATGACCTACCACGCTTCCCCAACCTCCACTACCTGGGGCAGCAGCCCTACGAGGATCTGCCCGCCTACATCGCCGGCTGGGACGTGGCACTGATGCCTTTTGCCCTCAACGAGGCTACCCGCTTCATTAGCCCCACCAAGACGCTGGAGTACATGGCCGCCGGGCGGGCGGTCGTATCGACGCCCATCGCCGATGTGCAAGAGCCCTATGGCCATATCGTCTATGTCGCCGCCGGGCCGGAGGCTTTTGCGGCTGCCTGCGAGCAGGCGCTGAGCGAGGCCCCTGCAGAACGCCGGCGCCGGCAGCAGGCGGCTGATGCGGTGTTGGCCCAGACCTCTTGGGATGATACCGCCGGCCGTATGCGTGCACTGCTCATGGACGCGGCGCAAGCGCGCCTCGCCGATACCGGCAGGAACGAACTCCGCTGATCGCCGTGGAGGCTATCCGGTTGCGCCGGTCTGCATCGCACCCCAGAGCCTGCAAGAAGCACTGCTAGTAGGAGGATAACGGAATGTGGACCGACACGTTGATCATCGGCGCGGGTCCGACGGGGCTGAGCGCCGCTTATCACTATGCGGGCGACTCTGTCCTCGTCGAAAAGGAAAGCCGCGTCGGCGGACTGTGCCGGTCGATCTATGACCGTGGATTCGTTTTCGACTATGCTGGGCACATCTTTTTCACTAGCGACAGCTATGTGCGAGATGTGATGGCACCCATGCTTTTGGGCGAGAACTTGCACTGGCAGTACCGCGAGGCCTGGGTGTACTCGAAGGGTGTCTATACGGGCTATCCCTTCCAGGCCAGCACCTATGGTTTGCCGACAGATGTCATCAAGGAGTGCATCCTGGGCGCGGCCGAGGCTGCGCGTCGTTACGACAGCAACGCCTGCCCCGAGAACTTTGCCGAGTTCATTCAGGCCCAGTGGGGCGACGGCATCGCCAAACACTTTATGCTGCCCTACAACAAAAAGCTGTGGACAATACCTTTGGAGGAGATGAGTCCGGAGTGGCTGAGCGGCCGCGTGCCCCAGCCCAACCTGGAGGAGATCATCGACGGCGCCCTCAAGCCGCGGCCCAAACCGATGGGGCCGAACGCGCGCTTTGGGTACCCACTGCGTGGCGGCTTTGAGGCGCTGATGCGCGGCTTTACCCGCTACCTGGATTCCGGTCGTATCTGGACGAATACGGCGGTCACCAGGCTGGACCCCGAGCAGCGGCTGGCCGTCCTCAGTGATGGGCGAACGGTGCACTATGAGCATGTGATCAGCACGGTGCCGCTGCCCGAGCTGCTCAAGATGATGCCCAGGGTGCCCGGCGAGGTGCAGCAAGCGGCACAGCAACTGCGAGCGCTCTCGATTCGCTGTGTGAACCTGGGCGTGGCGCGGGCCGACTTGACGGACAAGCACTGGGTCTACTACCCAGAAGAAGATGTCACCTTCCACCGGCTCTTTATCCAGAGCAATACGTCGCCTCATGTGACGCCTCCGGGCTGCAGTTCGCTGACCGCCGAGATCAGCTACTCTCCCACCAAGCCGCTGCCCGCCGAAGGGGATCAGTTGATCGAGCGGGTCATCAATGACTGCCGCCGCGTGGGGATGCTGCGTGACTCCGATTCGATCGTGGTCGCCAATGAGGCCGATATCCCCTATGCCTATGTCATCCTCGACCTGAAGCATGATGCAGCGGTCAAGCGCATTCAGGATTGGCTCCGTGGCCAAGGGGTGATCAGCGCCGGCCGTTTTGGCGCTTGGAAGTACCTGAACACCGACCAGAGCATGCTGGCAGGTCGCGAGGCTGCCGCACAGGTGGAGCCTGTGACCGGCCCGCGCACCATGTTTGCGGCCAGCCCTGGCGGCCGTGAGGTGCGCGTGCTCGCCGGCACGACAGACGGCACGCTGCGCAAGGGCAAGGGTTCTCTGTAGCGGTTGAGGCCGTGCTGGCCTGCATGTTGCCCATGGGGTAGCGGTGCCGCAATCGGCCCGTCAGTACGACTTGCCGGCCTGGCCTGGACCCATGCTCAGGCCAATATTCGCCCGGCAAGCGGGTGGTAACAGAATGGTTCCCGCGGAATCCGACCCCGCATCTCTCCACGTCCTTGAAATCGCCGGCAATGCGATTGTTGGGGGCATGGAGCGGCATGTACAGATGCTGATCGAGGGGTTACTGGGGCAGGGGGTGTGCGTGAGTGCCCTCTGCCCGTTCGAGAGCAGCCTCACGGCGCAATTGCGCGCCCGGGGTTGCCAGGTCCATATTGCCATGCTCGAAGAGGCTATGGAGTGGCGTTCGCTGCTGACGGCGACGGAGATCATCCGCCGGCAAGCGATCAGCATAGTGCACACTCACCTGTTCAATGCTACGTTCCTGGGCAGCCTGGCCGGCTATCTGATGGGGGCGCCGGTGGTGGCTACGGTGCACGGTATGTACATCAGCCCGGAAGAGATGGCCCTGGCTCGCCTCACCAGCAGCCACATCATCACAGTCTGCACCGCCGCCTACACGATGGGCCTGGCCATGGGTATGCCCGAGGACCAGATCAGCCTGATCCCCAACGGCGTAGACACACAGCGCTTCCGCCCGGATATCGACGGCCGTGCCTTCCGGCAGCAGTTGGGCATCCCCCAGGATGTGCCGCTGGTGGGCATGGTCTCCCGCTTGGCCAAGGAGAAAGGGCCGGACCTCTTTTTGCAGGCAGTGACGGTTCTCGCTACCGCCAAACCGGATGCCCATTTCGTCTACGTTGGCGAGGGGCCGATGCGTCAGGATATCGAGCGCGAGGTCCGGGCGCTGGGGCTCGACGAGCGCGTGCACATGTGTGGGCTGGTGGCCGATACCAGCGCCATCTACCCGGGGCTGGATGTGGTCTGCCTGCCGTCGCGGATCGAGGGCCAGCCGCTGTCGCTGCTCGAGGCCATGGCGGCGGCACGCCCGCTGGTCGCGGCGAACGTCGGCGGGATACCGGAACTGGTGAAGGTGGGTGAGACGGGTTGGCTGGTGGCGCGTGGGGATGTGAATGCGCTGGCCGAGCGTGTGCTCTGGCTGCTGGATAACCCCGCGGAGGCTCGCCAGATGGGCCAGGAGGCGCGCAAGCGTGTCTGCGAATCCTTCGATGCTGCTGTGCAAACGTCGGCGATTAACAGCCTCTTCCGGCGGCTGGTGGACGGCCGGCGGCCGCAGTCGCGTTCGGCTCTGCGCTTTGGCCGGGCCTACAGCCCGGCGCGAGTATCGTAGCGATCTATGACGTCGGGCAGGCTCTTTCCCAGCTTTTGGATGGCCGGCTTTGAATGCTCGAGCCAGATACACTACCGCGGCCGCGGGCGGCTGGACTATACGGCCGAACTGGGGCACGACACACGGTGCGACGAGGACTATGGGGTACTGGCCCAGTTCGGCATCCGCACCGTTCGCGACGGTATCCGCTGGCACCTGATCGAGCGCCGGCCGGGGCGCTTTGACTTTTCTACCGTTGACCCGTTGCGGCGGGCGGCGCAGAAGCATGGGGTGCTCGTCATCTGGGATGTCTGCCACTATGGCTGGCCTGAGGACGTGGACCCCCTGCGGCCCGACTTTCCGGACCGCTATGCTCGCCTGGCGCGCGCTTTTGCCCGCTACATCCGGGATCACTCCGACGCTGTGCCCTACTATGCGCCAATCAACGAGATTTCCTTCCTGGCCTGGTGCACGGGCGAGGTGGCTATCTTTGCACCCTTTGGACGCAACCGGGGCCACGTGGCCAAGCTCAACTATATCCGGGCGGCCATAGCCGGCATCGAAGCGATCTGGGAGGTGGACCCGCGAGCGCGCATCGTACACACCGACCCGCTCATCCGCACCATCGCCCCGCCGCATCGCCCGGAGTTGATCCGCGCGGCGAGGGATAAGCACGAGTCCCAGTTTCAGGCCTGGGATATGCTCGCCGGGCGCCTGGAGCCCCAGTTGGGCGGCGATCCACGCTATCTGGACATCCTGGGCTTTAACTTTTACCCGCACAACCAGTGGGAGGTGGACGGGATCACCCTGACTCGGCGCGACCGGCGCTGGGTTGACCTGCACGAACTGCTGGCGACGGCCTATGAGCGTTACCGGCGGCCCTTTTTCATCGCCGAGACCTGCGGGCGCGGCCCGACGCGCGGCCCATGGCTGGAGTATGTCGCTGAGCAGTCCCTGCGCACCCTGGAGCGCGGCCTGCCGCTGCAGGGGGTGTGCCTGTACCCGATCATCGACGCGCCCGACTGGAACACCGGCCTCTTTTTGCGCTGCGCCCTGTGGGATGTGGAACCGCAGCCCGGTGATCGGCTGGCCCGCGTGCTCAACGAGCCCTATGCGCAAGCTTTGCTGCGGGCGCAGGAGAAACTCATGGGAACTCTAGGAACTCGTAGTAACAATGTGGGAAGGGGCAGCTATCACACGCCCCAGAGACGAGTTTCTGCGAGAGAGGGAGAGATGCCGTCACTGCAGGGGTGCCATATCTGCTTTTTCACCGATAGCCTGGAGCCGAGCGGCGTTGGGGTGCACCTGCTCAACCTGATGCGCTGGCTGGAACCGGCGCGGTTCCAGATGTCGCTGGTTTGCCCCGACACGCCGGGTGGGCGGCGCCTCATGGCCGCTGCCGCGCGCCTGGGGGCGGAGGTGGTGCCGCTGACCGTGCGCGACCATCGCGACAAGGGCTCTATCCGGCGCCTTGCCGACTTGTTGCGCCGGGAGCGGGTGGATGTTTTCCATAGCCAGGTGGGTATCTCCTGGGAGGGCCTGCTGGGGTTGCAGACGGCCTATGCCGCGCGGGTGCCTGTGCGCGTCGTCACCGAGCATCTGCCCTACCTCCTCACCCATCCGGGCCAGGTGGCCGAGCACCGGCGAACGACCCGCCTGGCGGACCGGGTGATCACCGTCTCCGAGGGCTCACGACGGACCTTTCTGGCCCGCGGGTACCCGGCGGAGCAGTTCATCTGTATCCACAATGGGATTGAGCCGCCCCGGCGGCACACCGGCAGGGATGCCGCAACCCGCCAGAGTCTGCAGGTGCCGCCCACTGCGCCGTTGCTCCTCACCGTGGCCCGCATGACCCCCCAAAAGGGCCACGACGTGCTGCTGGATGCATCCCCTGCCCTCCTCGCCCGCTACCCCGAGGCCGTTCTGGCTTGGGTGGGGGATGGGCCGGAACGGGAGCGCCTGGAGCAGCGCGCGCAGGCGCTGGGCGTTGGGCATAGCGTGCGCTTTCTGGGCCAGCGGGACGACGTGCCCGCCCTCATGACCGCTGCCGACCTCTTTGTGCTGCCCTCGCGCTTTGAGGGCCACCCGCTGGTCGTGCTGGAGGCGCTGGCCTGTGGGCTGGCGGTAGTCGGCACGCGCGTCTGCGGCCTGGAGGAGGCCGTGGCCCACGGCGAGACGGGCCTGCTCATTGACCCCGAGCGGCCGGAGGAGCTGGTCGATGCGGTGGCCGAGCTCCTCGCCGCGCCGGAGCGGCGGGCGCAGATGGGGCAGGCTGGGCAGCGCCTCGTCCACGAGCGCTTTCATGCCCGGCACATGGCCCGGGCGACCGCGGCGCTGTACGACGAACTGCTGGCAGAGAAGCGGGTGCACCGGGGTAGAGAGTCCTCCGCGAGCGAGTCAGGCGGCCGGGCTGCGCAAGCCGCCAGCCGAGCGAGCTGAGGACAGCACCGCACCTGTGCGGGGCTTTCAGAGTTGTCGCCCGCTGGGAGACGTCCCGAACTCGCTCAACGTGTCGCTCGTTGGGGTTTGGCCGCCGTATGCTCGCGCGGGCACGCTCCGTGCTAAGGGGTAGGCAGGTCGGGGTTCGGGGATTCCTTCCTCAGGCAAGGACACCGGGCAGCCACATACCGGCCCTCGGTCGCCTCCATCGCCGCAGCGTAGGGCTGCGCTCTCCATCCCCGCCGCGCAGATACTCGCTTCGAGAGGAAAGTGCCCATGACGATCCGTATCGCTTGCATCGGCGCCGGCTTTATCGGCGCCCGCCACCTGGCCAACCTGGCAGGGATGGAAGGGGTCGAGATTGCCGGGGTGGCCGATGTGGACCTGGAGCGCGCGCGCGAGCACACTGCCCGCTACGGCGGCCGGCCCTATGCCGACTGGCGGGCCATGCTGGAGCGCGAGCGCCCCGATGCCGCCTACCTCTGCCTGCCGCCCTTTGCCCATGGCGAGCCGGAAGAGGCGCTCATTGCTGCGAACGTGCCCTTTTTCATCGAAAAGCCCCTCGGCCTGGCGCCTGACCTGCCCGAGCGCCTGAACCGGCAGATCGCAGCGCGCGGACTGCTGACCTCGGTCGGCTACCACTGGCGCTACATCGATACGGTAGAGCGCGCCCGCGCCCTGATCGGCGAGCGGCCGCCGCGCCTGGCCCTGGGCTACTGGCTGGACCTGGTGCCGCCGCCGCCCTGGTGGACTCGGCGCGACCGCTCGGGCGGCCAGATCATCGAGCAGACGACGCACATCATCGATCTCTCCCGCTACCTGGTGGGCGAGGTAGCGCACATCTCGGGCGCGGCCTGCTGTGGCGCCCTCGAGCAGCCCGGCGCCGATATCGAGGCGGCCAGCGCCGCCCTGCTGCAATTCGAGAGTGGGGCGGTAGGCGTGATCTCGTCGAGTTGCTTGGCCCACTACCCCCACCGCATCGGCCTCTGGCTCTACGCGCAGGATATGGTCATCGAGTGCCGGGAACAGTCGCTGGCCGTCGAGACTCCTGCCGGCCGCGAGACCCATACCCCGCAGGCCGATGCCTACCTCAGCGAAGACCGCGCCTTCATCCACGCCCTCAAGACAGGCGACCGCACCGTCATCCGCGCCCCGTACGAGGAGGCGCTGCGCACCCATCGCCTCACCCTGCGCATCGCCGAGGCCGTGCGGGCGGGGTGACGGGACGCGGACGAGCGCCGATAAACGCAGAGGGAGCGCGTATCCCCTCCCGCGGGTTCCATGACTCGCCTCGCCGGTGGACGACTCGCATTCTCTCAGCACTGCCTGGGGCCGAGGCCGCCGGGCTAATGGTCGGCAAAGCCCTTCGGGCTAGAGGCCACGAGCACTCTGCTTCTCTTCCAGCGCTTTCGCAGTGGCTGCAACAAGAAGTGGGAGGTCCTGCTGCACAGTCTGCCAGATGGCATCAAAGGTTGATGTCAAAGGCTTGACGTTCGATGGCCCGCAGAAGCTTGACCTGCCATGCATTCATGTCTATCATTCTGAATTGAGCCGAAGGCGCCCAAGGGCCGGTGGGTAGGTGTGGCGCAGTTGTCCAGTATCGGGCCAATGGAGGGAACGTCATATGATTAGGATTACTAGAGCGGAATTAGAAGAAGCACAGAAAGCAATATCATCAACAATTCGCAAATGTGAAAAGGCACAAGAAAAACTGTCCCAAAAACGGCCCCAACCTGTTTCACAGTTGACTCTGCTTTCTCGAAGGCTCAAAGCTTTTCGGCTGGCAATGTCATTAATAACGCAAGAGTTGGAGAACCTCAACGAGTAGCGCTGTTATCCATTGATTAAATATGCCCGTTTTCCCTCAGCGGCCCTCTGCGCCTCCCCGCCCGCAGGTTCCACGGCTCGTTTCGCCTGCACACAACTCGCATCCGCGACGAGACTCACGCAGACGGACGACTCTGTGACCTGCGGGCGGGAAGGCGCCGGCATTTGTGCGCCGGTATGCTTACGCTATGATAAAGGCGCACAGGGCCGGCTCCAGCTGGCCCTGCGAACAGAGGAGCACTCGCATGCCTACCCAACCCGATCGCCCCACCTGCCCGCGCTGTGGCACCGTACGGCTCATCCGCCGGCCGCTCCTTCCGGCGGCGCCGCGCTTGCGCGATGGCCCGGCCCTCTGGCTCCGCTGGCGACTGCAGGGGCGGCGCGGCCGTGTGCACCGCACGCTCTACGTCTGCGAGCTCTGCCGGCATCAATGGCGCGTAGACGAGATCGTCCCGGCCGCCCGATAGCTGCCCCTAACGGTGCTGCCAGGCGTAATAGGCCAGGCCGGCAGCCAGGGCCGCAACGACGGCGATGACGGCTTCCAACGGCAGCGAGAAGGTCAGGACTACCGAGGCGGCCAGCCCGCCTGCTGCTTCGCCCAAGACGACCAAGATCCCCGCGCCGATGATCGCCCCCAGCGCGACAGCGATGGCGTCTATGAGGTCCAGTTGCCGTGTGAGGTGTGGCCTCTGCCTGCCCACGCTTGCCTCCCGCAGGAGGGGAGCAAGAAGCATGCCGCTTAGCTGAGGGCATGCTGCGCCTCAGCGCGCCAAGGCAGGCAGTCCTCCGCGAGCGACTGAAACGGCCAACCCTCACAGACGGCCGGCCGAGCGAGCTGAGGACGTGGGGTAGGCGGTTGTCCTCACCCATCGTTGTTTTGGTCCGTTGTTGCCGCCTCCCCGCGCAGCTCGGCCAGGTTCCCCCGCCGCTCGACCATCCGCATGGCCAGTCCCTTGTAGACGGCGCCGGCGACGAGCGTCAGAGCCAGCAGAAAGACGCCGCCCAGAATGGCGCCCACGACGATAAAGCGCTCGGCCTGCCCGGACATTGTGACCTCCTCTGGTGAGCGAGTTGCCGGGCCAGCCAGCAAGAAGCGTACCTCTTTCAAATCGGCAAAGTGGGCAGGCAGCTGCCCACTGCTCACTGTCTACTATCCCGACAGTTGACAGCCTACGCAGGCCGCGCTAAGATACGCCACGCCTGCATCGTACGCCGCAACACCCAGCCTCACCTGCGAAAGAGTGGGAAGAATGCCCGGCCGACGCCCTCAGCCCGTTCTACGTAAAGCCCTCTTGGATTCCGCCCTGGCCAAGGGTGTGGGTGCGGGCCTGGATGCGCTCTGGCGGCTGTGCGCGGATGCGAGGACGGCTGTTGCGCTGTGGGCGCTCGTGGCCTTGGCTGCGGCCCTGGGGCTGGCCCTGCCGCAGGCTCCTCAGGCGGCGGCGGGCGAACAGGCGGCCTTTGGCCGCTGGCTGGCCGACCTGCAGATGCGCCGGGGCCCGTGGGTGCTTTGGCCGGCACGGCTGGGCTTGCTCTCGCTCTTTGCTGCGCCCGGCCTGCGCTGGCTATGGGCGGCAGTGGCCGTCGCCGCCTTGGTGGCCGCGGCCGACCGGTTGCTGGCCTGGCGCGCACGGGCCGTCGCTCGCTTCCCTTGGGCGGCGCTGGCTCACCTCGGGCTGATTCTGGTGCTGGCCGGCGCCGTGGTCGATGAGCGCTGGGGATGGCAGCAGGAGCAACTGCTGGTAGGCAGTGGCCGGCCGGTGGCTGTGGGTGGCGGGCTCTTCCTCGATCGGGCGAGCGACAGCTCCTCTGCAGCCGTAGCTCTGGACTGGCAGCGCGGCGACAGCGCCGGCCGTCTGCAACTGCAGCCCGGCCGGCCGGCGCACGTCGGCTTGGTGACGGTGCATCTGGCCCAGACGGGGCCGGCGGTGCGCCTGCGCGTCCTCGATACGGCCGATCGCGTGCTGCCGGTGGATGACCCCTCTCTGGGGGGACCATTGCTGCCCGAGGCGACGCTGCGCTTTCAGAAGGCGGGTGAGTCCCGCTATGTCAGCGTGCCGGGGCGCGAGTGGTTGGTGCGTGTGGCCTATCAGCCCACGGCCGACGGCGAGCCGGTCTTTGTGCTGTGGGTGTACCGCGGGCTGGAGGCGGCCCCCCTGGCCCAGGCCGATTTGCAGGGCAGCGGCGAGGTGGAGGTGGGCGAGACGCGCCTGTGCTGGCAGGTGGAGCCCTATGTGAGCCTGTGGGCGGCCTGCCAGCCGGGCCTGGTGCTGTGGGCCGCCGGCTGGGTCTTGCTCTGCTGTGGCCTGGGGGCGGCCGTTCTCACCCTGCCCGCTGCCGCCGGCCGGCTCCGCTCCGTGTTGTGGATGGTGGTGACGACGGGCCTGGCTGTTCCCCTTTGGCTGGTGGGTACCCGGCTCTGGCCGACGGGGATGGCGCTACCGGCACGGGTTGCGCTGCCCTTCCTCGTCTGGGCGGCAGCGGCGCTCCTGCTGGCGGCGACGGCCGCGCTGCTGCAGGCGTTGGGCTGCGAGGCGACGTTGATTGGGCTGTGGCCCCAGGCGCTGGGATGGAGCGCGCTGGCCTGGATGGTGGGCGGAGGCCCGGCCGCTCTGACCCATTGGCTGGCCGGCGGTACGCTGTGGCGCTGGACGACAGCACAGCTGTGGTGGGCCTTGCCGGCATGCCTGCTCTGGATGGTGTGGCACCGGCGAACGGCAAGGGCCGGCTGGACGGCGCTCGCCGTGAGCCTGGCGGCGGTCGCGGCCACGACGGCAGCGTTCGTAGCGCCTGCGGCCGGCCTCTAGCCCACAACGGGCTTTGACAGGTCTGCGTATGGCAGCTATCATGCCTTGAGCATGTACGGAGGACAAAGACGATGGGACGCTTGGCGACGGTGCGGACGACCTTTTCGGAGCGTTTCTGGCGGCCGGTGGACCGGGTGGCTCGTGCCCCCGGGCGGGTGAATCTGATCGGCGAGCACACGGACTATAACCAGGGCTTTGTGCTGCCCATGGCTATCGTGCGCGATGTGCTCATCGCTTTTGCCCCACGGACAGACCGGCAAGTGGTCCTACACTCGCTGGATTTCCGCGAGGATGCTTCATTCTCGCTGGACGACATCCAGAAGGACGAGGAGCACACCTGGAGCAACTATATCCGCGGGGTCGCCAACGAGCTGCAGGCAGACCAGGTGCGGCTGCGCGGCATCGACGCCGTGATCCAGGGCAACATCCCCATCGGCGCGGGGCTCTCCTCTTCGGCGGCCTTTGAGGTGGCCACGGCCTTGGCTTTTCTCTCGGCCGCGGATATCGAGATGGATCGGGTCGACGTGGCCCTCCTGGCGCAGCGGGCTGAGAACCGCTTTGTCGGTATGCAGTGCGGGATCATGGACCAGTTTGTCTCGGCTCTGGGCCAGGCCGGCCATGCGCTGTTCATTGATTGCCGCGACCTGAGCTACCGCGCAGTGCCCATCCCCAAGAACGTGAGTGTGGTCATCTGCGATACCATGACCCGCCGTGGCCTGGTGGACTCGGCCTACAACGAGCGCCGCCAGCAGTGTGAGCAGGCGGTGCAGCTCCTCGCGAGCGCCCTGCCGGGCATCAACGCCCTGCGCGACGTCACCCCCGAGGACCTAACGCGTTTCGGCGGCTTGCTGCCGCCCATCGTGCGGCGCCGCGCTGCCCATGTGGTCAACGAGGATGCGCGCGTGTTGGAGGCGATCGAGGCCCTGGAGCGCAACGACGCCGAGGCTTTCGGGCGCCTGATGGACGCCTCCCATGCCAGCCTGCGCGACGATTATGAGGTCAGCTCCAAGGAACTGGATCTGATGGTCGAGCTGGCCCGCGAGACGCCGGGCTGCCTGGGCGCGCGCATGACCGGCGCCGGCTTTGGCGGGGCGACGGTCAACCTGGTGCGCGAAGAGAGCGTCGTATCCTTTGTGGAGCAGGTCGCCGAACGCTACAAAGCGCGCACCGGGCTCCGGCCGGAGATTACCGTCTCCAAGCCGGCAGCCGGGGCGGGATTGATGGCTTAGCCTGTCGGAGGGCAATCCCTCCGCTGTCCACTGCCCCTCAGAGTGGACCATGAACTAGAGAGGACCTGATCGTGCTGGAATCACTAAAGCAAGAGGTCTGGGCGGCGAACCTGGAGCTGCCCAAGGCGGGCTTGGTCACCTGGACCAGCGGCAACGTCTCGGGGCGCGATGCGGAGACGAACCTGGTAGTGATCAAGCCTAGCGGGGTGCGTTATGAGAACCTCCAGCCTGAGGATATGGTGGTGGTGGACCTGGAGGGGAAGGTGGTCGAAGGGCGCCTAAAGCCCTCGGTAGACACGGCCACCCATCTCTACATCTACCGCCACCGGCCGGAGGTGATGGGCGTCGTGCACACCCATTCGCCCCATGCCACAGCCTTTGCCGCTACCGGCCGCAGCATCCCCTGTGTGTTGACGGCCATGGCCGACGAGTTCGGTGGCCCCATCCCCTGCGGCGACTATGCGCCCATCGGCGAGGAGGATATCGGCCGCGAGGTCGTGCGCAGTATCGGCACCTCGCCGGCCATCCTGATGAAGAATCACGGCGTGTTCACCATCGGCCGGACGGTGATGAGCGCGGTCAAGGCGGCAGTCATGGTGGAGGACGTGGCCCACACGGTTTTCCTGGCCCTGCGCCTGGGCGAGGTCGACGAGATCCCGCCCTCGGAAGTGGCGCGGGCGCACCGGCGCTATGTGGAAAAGTATGGGCAAGGGCGGTAGCGCGAGTATCTGAGCGGTATTGTACCCAAGAGAGGAGTTCGCGACGCATGCACGAGGATACGGGGGAGCCGGTGGTCGTCTACGTCGCCCCGAGCCCGGCCGTAGCCGAGGTCGTGCGCGCCCGGCTGGAGAGCTATGGCATCCCCGCCGCCCTGCAATACGAGAGCGCCAGCCGCCTGTTCGGCCTCTACACCGGCCATCTCAGCGAGACGCGCGTCGTCGTGCCCCCCGACCGGGCTGAGGAGGCCAGGGCGCTGCTGGAAGAGCCCGACGACGCTGACGCCCAGACCTGAAACCGGCCGGGCCTACATGGGTCTAAATCTGCCGGAGGTGCCGCAACCTCCGGCAGATTTGTGACTCCCCCTCTTGCTATTCCCCGCCGTTGGCCGGCGGTGCGCCTCGCTGCTCCTGCACGGCCGTCGCCTCGCCGAGGGTGACGCGCTTGGTCGCGATGTACCAGTCGGAAACGTTGCGGAAGCGGTCGCCGGTGCCAAAGAGCGGCGTGATCTGTACCCCCTTGACCTGCTCATCGACCCCATAGTTGTAGATCGGCTGGTAGAGGATCAGGCTCGGCGCCTGCTCCACAAAGCGCCGCTGGAACTCTTGATAGAGCGCGATGCGCTGCTCGCGGTTGCTGATGCGTCGGGCCTCTTCCAGCAGCCGGTCGGACTCGGCGTCCTGATAGCCCACATAGTTCTGGCCGTCGCCGCTGGCCTGGCTCGAATGCCACAGCGGGTAGGGGTCCGGGTCGGCCGCCGGCAGGTCCCAGCCGTAGAGGATGGCGTCATAGTCGCGGGGGTACAGACGGTCGCGCACCAGTTCGACCATGTCCATAGTCTGCGTCTGCACCTTGACGCCGATGGCCGCCCACTGCTGGGCGATCTCGGCGATCATCTTTTCCCGCACCGGGTCATCGTTTGTCAGCAGGGTGAACTCGAGCTTGACCCCATTCCTGGAGCGCACGCCACTACCGTCTGCGTCTCGCCAGCCCGCGTCTTCGAGGGCCTTAGCCGCGGCTTCCGGATCATACTGGACGCGCGGCAGCCCTCTATCGTAGGCCCACGAGTTGGGCAGGATGGGTCCGTCGATGGGAATGCCCTGGCCGTTCAGAGCACTGTCGATGAGCCCCTGCCGGTCGATGGCCTGCCAGAGCGCCCGGCGCACCAGGGCATCCTCAAAGAAGGGGCGCTGCAGGTTCAAAAAGACCATGGTATAGCCCGAGTAGGGCGCCGAGTACAGGTTGAGCCGGCTATCCTGGCGCACCTGGGCCAGGTCCTCGGGCAGGAGGGGCGCGATGCCGGTGACCTCACCCCGCTCGTAGGCAGCGAGGAGGCTGGCGCGATCGGGGTAGAACATGATCTGGATGCGCGCGATGCTCGGCCGTGCCCCATAGTAGGCCGGGTTGGCCTCCAGCAGGGTATAGTGCGCTGTGGTCTCTACGACCTTGTAGGGGCCGGTGCCGATCGGCTCGGCGTTGAACTGGCTGGTCGGCAGTTGCTCCGGCGAGACGGTGGCCAGGATGTGCGATGGGACCAACCGCTGAGTGGTGTATTCCAGGAACGGACCGAACGGCTCCGACAGGGTGAAAACCACCGTGTGCGGGTCCGGAGTATCCACCTGTACCGAGCGCCAGAGGGCGCTCAGCTCCGGCGGCCCCTCAAAGCTGGGGTCCTGGATGGCCTGGATGGTGAACTTGACGTCGGTGGAGCTAAAGGGCGCGCCATCGTGCCAGCGAGCGTCTTGGCGCAGGTGAAAGACGTAGCGCAGGCCGTCGGAAGATATCTCCCAGCGTTCAGCCAGGTCTGGGATGATCACACCCTGGGCGTCGGTGGTAGTCAGTCCGCTAAAGATGAGGGCCTGGAGGTCCCTGTCTACCGGGTTGTATTGGCCGAGGATGGGGTTGATGTAGGTTGGGTTGCCGACGACACCCTCGACATAGGTGCCGCCGGCCTCGGGTATGGCTACGGTGGTCAGGTGTGCGGCGAGGACTCCCAGCCCGGCGATCAGCGCGACGATGGCGGCAATCGCAATCAGGGTCTTGGAGCGGTTACGAAGCATCCCACCTCCTAAGCAGCAGGAGGTGCAGAAAGGACGACGCTCAGCAGGGAGACAATCCCAAACAAAATGGCCAGAGCGATGGTAAAGTTGAAGAGCGTCTTTTCGATGCCGCGCCTGGTGCGATAGACAGAGCCCTCGCCGCCAAAGATCGTGCTTAGGCCGCCGCCTTTGGCCTGGAGGAGCACCAGGATGATGAGAGCGATGGAGACGATGATCTGGATGACGTTAAGATAGACAGTCACAGTCCCTCCTTGGAGGTGCCCGAAAGAGAGTAACCGGGTAGCGACGCATTATAGCACACTGCCTGAGGGATAGCAAAAAGTGGTGCGACTCACCATAAACACTCGAGACGGCCGGCACTGAACAGCACAGCATGGGCGCAGGCGATTCGCTCGAGATTTGCCGGGGGGTACTCCTGGAAACCAGCGCGTGCTCCGCATTCATGATGCTAGACGATGTGAGGATTAGTAACGCGAGGGTATTGACAGGAAGAAGAACATGTGCTATGATGACTGATGTGAAACTTTGTAATGGGGGGTGGAGTGAATATGCTCCTAGGCAGAAGGACGCTGGGCGATCTGGGGTACAAGGACTTGACCGCGTTCGAATTAGAGGATGGCGACATCCAGTTCTCTGAGGCCGCTCTGAAGGATGGGGCACCGTTTGTGGCCATTGGCCGCAGTATCAAGGCCAGCGGCCGCAGCATGATCGGGCTCCCCAAATTGCCGGCATCGGTCCAGTATGCCTGGGTTGAGGGCAAGGAAGCAACGATCTACCACCGAGCGAACGGCTCATCGTTCTCACGCTGTATCATCCTGCCGCCAATCAACGGGACCGTGTGGGGCCAGCATACGCGCGACGATCTATTGCCCCTTCACAGCCTCAGGTCCGCCATCGAATACGCTCAAGACCTTTTGCCCGTACCCAATGATGAGGCTCTCGCACTTGTTTTGGGGATAAAGCTGCTGGACGAAGCCTCCGGCAGGGAACCGCAGTTTCGTCTCACTGAGGCGCAACGCAACCAGGCGGCACCGCTGCTGGCCGACCTCGCGCGCGCCTTTGGCGTTGAGGCCGAATGGAGTTCTGCTCCCACATTGCCGGCGGAGGCACTTGAGCAGATCGTATTGGCCTGGCAACCACATCGCTTCCTGTCTGCGCTACCGAGTGAGGGGGTATTCTCCACATTGGCTGGGCTACTCATGTCCGGCAATCGATGCATATTGCCGCTCCCCTCGACCGTCGTGCGCTTGATCCAGTCTCTGCTGGCCGGCCAGCAAGGTCCGGTTGGCCTTGCTGGGAATAGTGTCGTCTCCTTGCTCGACACGGCTCTCTCAACGGGCATAGAGATGGCGTTGATCGGCCCCCCCCCCCGTCTACTCACGCGGGTTGCCGAAGCCCTGTTGCCGAGCTTTCGGCTTGTGCCCGAGGAGTTGCTCGATCTCGACGACGCCCACTCCTGGCCGGTCATCGTCTGTCAGCCTCCTTTTGGTGTCAAGATCATTGACAGCGTGCTGTTGGATCGCTCCGAGATGGCTTCTGCTCTGCGTGGGCGGCGGGTTGGGTCCATGGACGCTGAGGCCCTCTGGTTCGAAAAGTGTCACGAGCTCTTGGCTGAACGAGGCTTGCTGGTAATGGTTCTGCCTGATGGGTTCCTCAGCAACATGTCAGCGCAACCTGCAAGACGTTGGATAATGGGTCGCTTCGAAATGCGCGCTGTGTTCAGCCTGCCGGCTTCGGTCTTTCGCCCTGCAACGGCTGTCAAGTGCAGCATAGTGTGTCTGCAGAAGGCACGTCGCCCCAGGGAACACTATCACATTTTCATGAGTGAGCTGGAGGATGCCGATCTGGAGAACAGTGCGGCTATCATCTACAGCTACCGTCAGGTCATGAAGGCTGAGGACGCAGCATGAAGATGTTACTCGTAGAGAGCACGAGTGTGAGCGACGGTGCACGCTGGGACGTGGCCTATAACGCGCAGCAGTCGGAGTACAAGAAGCTACGGTGGTGCAGCGCCCAATGGGTTCGTCTGGATGAGTTGGCCGAGATCACAGACGGCCTGCGCAAAGCGAAGGTCACCAGGGATGGGCTTCCACTGCTGCGCTTGGGTGACCTGCAGGCAGGCGAGGTGGCGCTGGACAATGCCCTGCGAGTGGATCCCAGGGTGGCGGCTAGGTACAGGCTTCAGCCGGGAGACATCCTCCTCTCCAAGACTGGTGAGGAACCGCAGGTAGCACTCATCGATGATGCCTGTGCCGAAGCCACTTTTGCAGGAGATATCTACCGCCTTCGTCCGGATGCAGCCCGCACTCCGCCGGCGTGGTTGAGCACCTTCCTGAGAACGAGATACGCATCTAAGGTTCTCGCCGCCCACAGCTATGGGGGCGTCATCAAACGTCTGAGCGTGGCTGACCTGCGCGGCCTTTGCGTCCCCCTGCCCCCATCTGCGCTGGCAGAGGTGGTTTAGGGACTCGAGAGACAGGCAGCGGAGTATAGCGCATCTGCCCGGGCCCTGTTCACAGCTACCACTAGGAGCCTCTACGCAGAGGTAGACGCTCGGCTGGGCGAGCAGCAGTTCGGTCTAGGCCGATGGTTGCTGGCTCCCAACGCCTGGCTGCGCGACCGTTGGGACCTGAGCCACATACAAGGGCGCCGTCTCGTTGAGGCGTTGGCCGATGTGCCTACCTTCAGGCCCCTTGGCGAGTGGGCTTCGCCGGTCGTGTCGAGTCGCCGCAATCTCGATCCCGAGCAGGAGGTTGGCTTTGTCCAGGTATCCGATTTGGATGTCCGTTACCTGTCATTTGCTCGTGCCCACAGGGCCAAAGTGCGAGAACTGCCTGCCCGGGTGCGACTGCCACTGCGAGAGTACCAGGTGCTGCTTCTCGCCTCCGGGAGCAACCTGGGGGAGGCAGGGCATCCGATAGCAGTCGTAGAGCCGCAGATGGACGGTTGCCTGGCGTCCAATGCTTTCATAGCCCTGGAATTCAGAGAAACACCACTGTATTTTGGCCTGGCACTGCGCCACCCGCTGGTCCTTGCCCAATTGCGCAGCCTTGCTTCAGGATCGGTGATACAGTTGATCGGCAAGAGGGACATCGGGCATCTGCTCATCCCCGTGTTGGGCAGCACCTGGCGCCAGGACCACAACGACCGCGCCAAGATAGCCTGGGAGAAGCGTCGCCTGGCGCTTGACCTCCGACTACGGGCAGTGGCCAGAGTTGAGGCCTTTATAGCCGAAGCATTGGAGACTCAGAATGATCCTCGAACAGGTACAGCAGCTTCTGGCGGGAGGCCAGGCGCTGACTCTCAGTGAGATTGTCGAGCGCGTCCCAGCACTGCACGATCGGCCTGAAGCCAGCGAAATCCTGCGCCTGCTATTGCGGTTGGATCGGCGCTTTGTTGTGATCGACGATCGTTGGTGTACCGGTCAGGAGAGCGCCCAGGATGAGGCGAGAATAGTCAAGGCTGCGCTCGCCTATTTCGATGCCAAAGCTCAGCGAGGCGAGCTTTTGCCACACTTGGTAGCAGCCATCAGCCGGGCCACGGGGGAAGACAGGCAGCGCGTACAGGATGTACTGCTAAAGACCTTTCAGAGCGCTCAGGGCGGCAGGATGGTCCTCAATCGTAGAAAGGGGTAAGCGTGCATGGCAAAGCAGAAAGCAATCACCGGCATCCAAGCTGTCACCGAACGCATGGAGGCACGCCTACGCGAGCTCGGTTACGTGGAGATCACGAGGGATCTGCCGCTGGTGTCCATTGATCCCGATCAACCAGCTGCAGGCAAGCTGGCAGCCCTGGATGGGCAGGAGGTGGTGATCTTTTGCTACCCCGTAGAGGCCGGCCTGGCCCACGAGGTGCCGGTGCAGGATGAGGGGGTCTTCTGGTCGCGGCTGGTGGCCGGCGATCGCATCGCCCACTTTGTTTGGGTGAGTGATGGCGAGTTTGATTACTACTTTGACAACAACAAGAATACATCCATCGCTGAGCTGCCCGAGCGAGCGGATTGGCAGAATGTCGTGCGGGGCATGACGCCCGATCGCAAGAAGCACCTGATCGCCCTATCTGAGGAGTTTGCCCGCGGCAACTGGCGCTACATCCAGCGCAGGTTCGACGAGCTCCATGAGCGGCTCTACCCCTCGGGGGGCTTTTCCTCGGCCAACGAGGCCATCGATGAGATCTGCCGGCTCATGTTCATGAAGGCACACCTGGAGCGCAACCCCTCCGATACACTGCAGAGCCTGCACGGCAAGCGCCTGTCGGACGTCCTGAACGCCGACAATATCCGGCGGGGCGGTGCGACAGCCGTGCAGGAGGTGAAGGAGGCCTTCAAGGAACTGGCCGGCCGGCCCATGTACGTCTCTACCGATCTGACCGGCGCCCAAGGCGCCATTTTCCCGCCCGATGACTATCTGCGTCTGAGCAGCCCGGAGAACCTGGCCTTTGCGGTCGAGATCTTCGAAGACATTCGCCTGATCCCTGATCCAAATGACAAGCGACAGGTACATGAGGATCTCTTGGGATGGGCCTATGACGTTTTCCTGCGCGGCAAGTACGATGGCTCGGGCGGCTTGGCCACCTACCTGACGCCGCGCGAGGTGACCGAGTGCATGGCCCAGATGGTCTTCCACGATATCAGCACGGAAGAACTGTGGGCCGGCTACCGGGGGATCGATCACCCCGAGTCTCGCCCCCAGTTCCTCATGGGCGATATCACCTGCGGCACGGGGCGCTTTCTCATCGCCGCCCTGAAGGAGGTCAAGGACCGCGTTCTTGACACGCTGGGCAGAAGCGACGCAGAGAAGCATTGGTGGCTCGATCAGTTGAAGCGCCATGCTTTCTTTGGCGCCGATCAGGCGCAAGGCTCGCTGATCAAGGCGCGCCTCAACATGTTGCTCTACGGCGACGGCCACGCGCAGATCCTGCACGTGGAGGACTCGATCATCGACCCGCATATCGATCGGCTGATGGGCCAGTTCAGCCTGATCATGACCAATCCGCCCTTCGGCAGCGGCAAGTACGATGCCGCGAAGGGCCGCAACTATCAGATCGGCCTGGAAAAGATGCGCAGCAACCCGGATTTCTACGAGCCATCGGTGCGGCCTCTCCTGGCAGACCCGCGCTACCGGTGTGAGCTGGGCTGGCGCTGGCGTGGTGACCGGAGCAAGCGACGCCCTCTCGAGAGGGCGGACCCCGGGGCTCTCTTTCTCGACCGCAACCTGCAACTGCTAAAGCCAGGAGGGCGGTTGCTCATCGTTCTGCCCGACGGCATCCTCTCCAACTCGGGGGACCAGTACATCCGCGAGTACCTGATGGGCATCAAGGATCGCGAGAGCGGCGAGTTCCTGGGCGGCAAGGCAGTGGTCAGGGCGGTAGTTTCGCTGCCGACGCAGAACTTTGCCATCAGCGGCACGGGGGCCAAGACCAGCTTCGTGTACGTCCAGAAAAAGGGCTCGTACCAGGTGGGCGGGCGCACCGTGACGGTAGATAAACAAGGGCCGATCTTTATGGCCGTGGCCGAGCATGTAGGCTACATCAAGAAAGGCAATGACGAGCAGCCTGACCCACTGGGGAATGATCTTCAGGCGATCGCGCAGTCCTATTGTGCGGAAGTGCAGCGATGAAACATCGCATCATCTCTAGTCGGCCCTCGATTGTCGATATCCCACCGGAGTCTCTGGACCAAAGACTTGACGCGGGCCACTATCGGTGGGACTATCTTGAAAATAGAGCGAAAGTGCAATCTCTTCCCTGGGGAACGAAGAAGTTGGGCAGTCTGCTCAAGAGGCCCAGCTACCGTGGGAAAGCCCATGCCGATTGCTCGGAAGGCAATGTGCCTAACATCAAGGTCCGCAACCTGAGCAACTATGGAATCACGGGTCCCTATGATTTTGTCGATGGCTCCTTGTTGCGAGAATCGGATCGCTCTTGGATTCGAAAAGGGGATGTTGCTCTGGCCGTTACAGGGGTGGGCAGTCTCGGCAAGGTCGATCTCTACTTCTCGGACAAGCCCGCTACTGTTGATGGGCATATTGCGTTGTTGCGCTGCACGGACGAACTGGACTCGGGCTATCTGAAAGCCTTCCTCCAAAGCGCTGCGGGGCAGAAGCTCATTGAGCAAGATACTGTGGGAAGCACGGGGCAGACCGAGTTGTATGGCGCCTACATCGATGCGTTTGATGTGCCGTACCCTACAACTGAGGTGCAGGCCTACATTGGCGACAAGGTGCGGCTGGCAGAGATATGTCGGGTGCAAGCTGTTGACAGACGCAGAAATGCGGAGAAGGCAATAGACCTGCTGTACGAAGGGGTTCCAGTTGAGACAGATCAGGCGGAGAGTGCGTTTGTATGTCCAGTGGATATCGATGCAAGCCGACTCGACGCCTGGCATTACCTGCCCCGATTCACGCGGCTAATAGCTTGGCTGCGTAGCAACGGCTTCGTGGAGCTCGGCACACTAGTCACGCGATCGAACGAGCGGTGGCGTCGTTTCCCAGGACAGCGGACACTGACATATGTACAAACATCCGATGCAGACGTGACAATGAACGCCATATCCGCGCAGGTATTGCTTGCCGAGGAGGCGCCGGCACGGGCTCAACGGATGATTCGTAAGGCCGACATTCTCATCTCCACCGTCCGTCCGAATCGGAAAGCAGTCGCCGTCGCTCGTCCGCACATGGATGGGTGGGTAGCCTCTACTGGCTTTTCTATACTTCGCGCGAAATCGCAGGACGATGCCTACTTCGTTGCGGCAGTGTTGAGACACGATGCCTCTACGCTGCAACTCCTTAGGTGGAACACAGGAGCCACCTACCCAGCAATCGCTGACGATGTGCCATTGCGCGTCTTGGTCCCTGATCCTGGGCAAGAAGAGCGCTCGAGAATAGGCCAGCAACTGAGGACTCACGATCTCCTGGTTGATAGGGCGATCGAACTAGTGGCAGAGGCCCGGTCAGATGTCGAAGCGCTAATCGAGAGCCGGCTCGATGTGGAGGGCATCGTTGCAGGACGGGTGAAAGCTCCGACTTGGGAGCAGATAGCCCGCGAGATGGAGGCCGAGCTTGGCAGGACATAACAAGCTTGATCCCGCCTCCATCGGACCCTTGCTCGAGCATCTCACCCTATATGGCGAGATCACCGCTCAGGAGGCCCGCGGCCTCAGGGCGGCGGAGGGGCTGGAATACCTTCTGCGCTGTGGCTACCTGGTGCAGCAGGGCGAGGTCTACCCGGTCACCGAGCGTTGGCTGCACCTGCTGCCCGTGGCTAACCTCACCGAGCTCACACGCCGGGTTTGCTTCGCTGATCCGGCCTACCGGAACTATCTGACGGCCGTCTCCGCCGCCCAAATCGTTCGCTGTGGGTTGGAAGGCGGCATGGCCCAGGTGGAGGAGTGGCTGCTCGGCGACCTGGGAGCGGCGGCCGGCGAGGTCAATGCCCTGCTGGACCGCTTTGAGAGCGAGCAGGGCGTGCCGGTCAAAGACAGCCCGCCCGAGGCGCTTGTCGCCTGGTTCAACCGCGACATCGCCAGGCTGGAAGCCCAGGCCGGGTTCGACATCAACGCCTGGAACCGGGAGCTGCTGGGCGTGAGTGGAGACCGCGAGGCGATCTTTGCCGCTCTGCGCGTGCGCAGGGCACTGGCCGTCAATGCTACACTGCCTGCATCGAGCAGCGGCGAGACATGGCCGCCGATCAAGAGCCTCAACGATGATCTGAGCGCGCCATGTGGCAGGCCTGTGCTCTTCCCGATCATTGATCCAGCGTTGCTCGAGTCGGCGAGTTGGGAGGAGCTGGCGGCCACTCCCCAGTGGAAGGGGAGGCGGCATGTGTTTGGCGGCATCCCGCTGGACGTGGGAGAACGGCACGCAACCCGCGAACGGGCGCTGCAGGAGGCTTTCTGCCAGCACCCCATCTCCTGGCTACTGA
>DAOUGZ010000312.1:0-36449 GCA_034428955.1 Anaerolineae bacterium
GCGGCAGTATCCCGAGCTGGCCCTGTTCGGGGGGATCGACAAGCGCGTGCTGGCGCAGGGGCGCGAGGCTATCGACCGGCACCTGGAGTACATCATCCCCACCCTGCGCGCACGGGGCGGGTACATCCCTACCTGCGACCACGGCGTGCCGGCCGAGGTGCCGTATGAGGACTATCTCTACTATCGCAGGCGCTGTGTAGAGTTGGGGGGCTGAGCCCCCCAACTCTATCCCTTCAGCCCACTCAGCGAGACACCTTCGATCATATACTTTTGTCCAATCAGGAAGACGATGAAGGTCGGCAGAAAGCCCAGCACCGCCCCTGCCATCTCTACCCCGACCGGGCTGGTGCCTGTCAGGGTCACTGTCGTCAGGCCAACGGTTAGGGTGCGCATCTCTTGTCGCGTGGTCACGATGAGCGGGTAGAGAAAGTCGTTCCACATCCCCATGAAGCGCAGCACGGCCAGCGTCGCCATGGCCGGCTTGAGCTGCGGGAGCAGGACCTTTGCATAGATCTGGAAGCGGTTGGCGCCGTCGATAAGTGCGGCGTCGTCATAGTCCCTGGGGATGCTCAGATAGTGCTGCCGCAGCATAAAGGTGCCAAAGATCGAAGCAAAGCCGGGGCCGATGAGGGCGGTGTAGGTGTTGACCAAGCCCAACCGCGAGAGCACGATAAAGATGGGCACGATGCGCGCTTCCGTGGGCACCATCAGGATGCTCAGAAAGAGCGCAAACAGGATGCTCTTGCCCAGGAAACCGCCGCGCGCAAAGGCGTAACCGGCCATCGAGGATGTCAGCACAGCGCCAACTGTGGCCACGCCTGCCACGACAAAGCTGTTCAGCATCCAGTGCAGCACCATGGTCTTGCGGAAGAGCACTTCGAAATTGGCCAAGGTGATGGGATCTGGGATCAGCTGCATGGGTAGAGTGATGGCTCGCAGGTCTTTGGTCAGGGATGCGGAGAGCATGATCACAAAGGGTCCGATCGTCGTGATGGCCACGACGAACAGGATGGGGTATGAAACTGCATGTCCCAAGATCGTCAACGCTCTGCCGCTGAGTGCTGTTTTCCCGAGCCTTCTGTTCATCGTACTATCCATTGCGAGTTTCACTCCGTCCGTATGTTGAGCCCTCGGGCTAGTAGAGTCCTTCACCAAAGCGCAAGTACTTGCCCTGGAGTAGGGTAATCGCCAGGATCAGGAAGAGCAACAGGATGGATACGGTGCAGGCATAGCCCATCTGGTTGAAGATAAAAGCGAGTTGGTAGATGTGATACGCAACCGTCGTCGTCGCGTGCAGGGGACCACCCCCAGTGAGCATGTAGATAGAGCCAAAGACCTTCAGCGCCCCGATCGTCGCGATGATGGTGATAAAGGCGGCGGTGGGTCGCAGCAGGGGTACCGTCACATAGTAATGCACTTTCCAACCCGAGGCGCCATCGACTTTTGCGGCATCGTACAGCTCGACGGGAATCCCTTTGATCGCCGCCAACCAGAGCAGCATATAGTAACCAAAGCCGGACCAGATGCTGACCCCAACGACACTGGGCAGGGCCAGCTTGGGATCCACAAAGTACGTCTGTGGGGGTATGCCCAGCAGCCCGATGAGATAGTTGATAGGTCCGTCGGGCCGCGGTGCGAGGAAACGCCAGAAAATGAGACAGAGCACGGTAATCGAGGTCACATTCGGCAGAAAGTAGAGCGTTTTGAAGAACTTCATGCCTCGCAACGGGCGGCTGACAAAGATGGCTACCACGAGGGACAAGACGACCTGTAGCGGCACCTCCATGAGCGTATAGGCCAGGGTGTTCTTGAGTGCCAGATGCAAGAGGCTGTCATCCAGGAGATGAGCATAGTTCTCCAGCCCTGCGAATTTCATCGGTGTTAGGATGTCCCAATGGTTGAAGCTATAGCCTACCATCAAGGCATAGGGAACACCTGTGAACGCGATAAAGACGACAACATTGATCAGGATGAAAGGGTACCAGGGCAGAGACTCTTTCACCCTCCGATAAAGTCCCTCACGAGTCAGCCTGGCTGAACGCAAAGCCGTGTTGATACCCATCGAGCAAACCGCCTCCCGTCGCAAATACCGGAGCGAATTGGAGGAGTTGGGGAACAAGCTCCAACTCCTCCAATTCGCTGCATACCGATGCCCTATGCCCCGCCGTATCTCTCCTTGAGGAGCGCGGTCAACTCCTTGTCGCATTCCTCCAAGGCCTGCTCGACTGTGGCCTGGCCTAGGACTGCAGCCTGGAAATGCGGTGCACAGATCGTCTTGCTCTCCTGCCAGAGCACCTTGACGTCCGGGCCGGCGAAGAGGTAATCAACATTCCTGTCAATGAACTCGCTCGTGCAGGCGTCCGTGGTCCAGTACTTTTGCGCGAGCTCACCCGAGGGCACCTTCTGTGACAGGGTGCACCACAGACCGATGTTCTCGGGCTTGACCATGAACTTGATCCATTCTCCTGCGGCTTCCTTTTGCTTGCAAAGCTGCGTCATGGACCAGCCAGAGCCGCCTGAGGCACCGGAGGTGAGAGGCGAAGAGGCGTCTTTCTGTCGCGGCCCACCAACGCGTATAGGGAAGGTAGGATCCGTCGTGCGGACGGTCTCGCAGTCGGTAGCCCAGAAGTGGCCCTTCATGAGCTGCTTCCGCTCGATAAAGTAGTCGGCCAGCCCGCCGCCCCCGGTCTCACCGGCTACGGCATACTCCAGGGGCACATAGCCCTGCTTGTACTCTTCCACCCACAAGGTCAGGGCATCAATAGCCGGCTGCTTGGTCAAGTTGGTCGTGGTCAGGTCGTCGTTATAGACGGTGCCGCCCGCTGCATGCACGGCGTTGAGCCATTCCGACCAGTCATTGAGGCTGATGTGCTCCAGGTAGTAGCCCTTGCTCTTGGCTGTCTCGCCCAGGGCGAGCAACTCATCCCAGGTCATGCTCGGCTGAGCGGGATCGTAACCGCACTCTTCCATCAGCTCGCCATTGTAGCCGTATCCGAGGATGAAAAGCCAGTTGCAGATGACGTAGAGCTTGCCATCGAACGTGCCACCATCTAGAATGGATTCCGGCTGATCGGTGAGGAGGTCCGGGGTGAGAATGTCATTGAGCGGCGCCGCGACGTTCTTCTCCACGTAGGTCAGCAGCGTATCCGTGTTGGAATACCAGATGTCCGGCGGGCTACCGGCTGCGACTGCAGCGTAGAGCTTTTCGCGTCGCCCATCCCATCCCTGGATGTCAAAGTTGGCCTGGATGTTGGGATATATCTCGTTGAACTTGGCCATCATCGGCTTGTACACCTGCTCGACGTCGTCCTCGACGTTGGTGTAGGCCCAGATTTCCAGGTTCCCGGAGAGCGCCGGAGCCGGGGTGGCAGTCACGACTGTCTCAACAACCTCACCGGGCTCTGTGACGACGACAGTCTGCTGGACAACCTTTTCGACTTCGGCCGGTTTGCAGGCCGCGAGCATCAGGCCCGCAACGCCTGCGGCGGTAGACAGGAATGCGCGTCTTGAGATCTTTTTGCCTTGCATGGTCCCCCCTCTTTGAACCTCTTGCTTCCCATCAGGACCTTTACGATTCCAATCCTCTCCGTCTGCCCGGGCTTGGCCGCAGGGGTATACCTCCCCTCCGAACCGGCGCATCGGGGTTTTGCGGAAGAGGCCATGGCCTAGTATAATAGTAGCGGAAGTACTCAACGCAATCAACGGCATTCTCGACAGACAGCCGACTCCTTTCCGACCTTGTTGGGCCGAGGCGGAGCTACAGCTACCGGGTGCCATAAATGGAACGACAGCAGTTCCCAGAATGGGTCAAAGACGCGCTTGCACACCTCTACGACTTTGCCTATCTGCGCCAGCACCCGCTCCTCAATTTGCTCGTGCCGCGGACCGATGAGCGCGCGCTCGATCGTGTGCTCCGGCTCAGACAGCAACTGCAGCAGGCCATCGAGAGCTTGGCCCCCACTGCAGACCTACCCCCAACCGCCAAAGGTTGGCGGCCCTACCTGGCGCTCAGATACTACTATGTCGACAACCTGGAGCTGCGGGAAGTAGAGAAGCGGTTGGGCCTTGGCGATCGGCAAGTGCTGCGCGAGCGCAATCGGGGCCTGCAGGCCGTGGCGTCGCTGCTCTGGGAACAGCGTATCTTGCCCCCGCCAAATGCCAAATCCGAAGGCAGTGGGGTAGGGGCGGACGACGCTCAGCTAGCGCCAGAGTTGCCCGTCAGCCGCGAGCTCGAAGAATTGGGGGTAGAGTACGTCCAGATCCGGGTACCCGAGTTGTTGGAGAACGCCTGCCAATCGGTCAGCGGCCTCGCGACTCAGCACAGCGTAAGCATCGACTGCCAGCCTACGGATCCAAGCCTGACCGTTCTGGCGGACATGACGTTGCTACGCCAGACAATCATTGCGGCCGTCAGCCTGGCCATCTCGGCCGGCCCGGCGGGACCAATACAAGTCCGTACCGATCTCGCGGACGGCAACTTGCGCCTGTCGGTGCTCTGGTCACCTTCCGAACGCGATGAGGCGCCGCCGAAGCTGGCTACCATCCGGGCCCTGGCGGCCGCACAGAAAGGGCAATGCAGCCTCGAGTCCATCGGCGGCCTGACCACCCTCCAACTGTCAATTCCCCAGCCACGCGACCTCTGCATTCTGCTGATCGAGGATAACGCCAGCGCCCTCCAACTCTACCGGCGCTATCTGGGCCAACACAACTATCGCCTGTTGTGCACGCAAGAGGGTCCGGAAGGGCTGGAGTTGGCCCGGCAGGAGCACCCCGATCTGATTGTGCTAGACGTGATGATGCGCGGCATGGATGGCTGGATGGTGCTGCAAGAGCTCAAGGCACAGCCGGCCACGCAGGATATCCCGGTCATCGTCTGCTCGGTGCTACCCGAGAGCACGCTGGCCCTCTCGCTGGGGGCAGAGGCCTTCCTGCCCAAGCCCATCAGTCGCTTTGCTCTGCTGGATGCCATTCGGAGCTGCCTAGATCGCTCACGTAACGGGGAGCCACCGCCCCCAGAAACGCCTTGACACAGTTGAGCCACTCCTGCGTCTTCAGGTCGCGGCTTTTGAGCAGAGTGAGCGCAGACACCTGCGGTACCTCAACCTCGGTATGGAGCACAGATACGTCACCTGCGCTTATCATCAGCACCGGCATGTCGACCAGGGCCGGATCGCATCGCAAACACTCGACCACCTGCAAGCCGTCCATATCGGGCATGATCAGGTCGAGCAGGAGCGCATCGGGTGGGTTCGCCGTGATGGCCTCCATCGCCTCGCGGCCGCTGTACGCTTCACGTAGCACGTAACCCTTATCGGCAGAGCGCATCATACCGACCAGCAGATGCACTGCAGCCGGATCGTCATCCACAATCAAAAGGTCCCTGGCTTCCGGCGCGACTCGCGCCAACATCGCCAGAAGCGCCTTGCGCTGCACCGGTTTGGGGAGCCATTCCACGTTCGCTGGCAAGCGGGAGAGCACGGCTGCCTCCATGCTATAGGAGAACACCGGCACGGAAAACTGCGGGTATAGCTCCGCCAACCGGCTAGCCAAGGCTTCCCCCTCGCTTGGCGAGACAGCAGCAACCAACACAGCCCAGGGATGCTCCTTGCGCACCAATGCAAGTGTCTCTTCGGGGTTTCTGGAAGGCACGAAGCGATAGTCGCCAATGTAGCGGCTCAAGAGCCGCAACCCCGAATCTGCCGACCCCTGGAGCACGACAGTCCTACTCTGCGCTCGCTGCCCGCCGACTGGGCTGCCAGGCATGTGAACAAAACCACTCGTCCGGCCTGCGGCCGACACTGGTAGTGTAAAGTGAAAAGTGCTGCCTACCCCCAACTCACTCTCGGCCCACATGCGACCGTTATGCAACTCGACGAAGCGTTTGCTGATGGCGAGCCCCAGACCGGTGCCACCATAGGGACGGCGCAGCGAACCATCGGCCTGCTCGAACTCTTGAAAAACACGAGACAGTTGCTCAGGCGTCATACCGATGCCGGTATCAGCGATGCGAACGTGCGCCTCGTTGCCCTCCAGTCCCACGCTCACAACAACGCTGCCTCGCTCTGTGAAACGGCAGGCGTTGGCGATGAGGTTCAGCAATACCTGGCGGATGCGGGTCGGATCGAGATGCACCCGCGACAGGCTTGCCTCCTCGACCACCCCTCCGCTACGCTCCAGGCCGGGGTTCAGGGCAGGCAGCACCTGCATCTCCAGGCTCAGATCGCGAGCGCGCGCCAGGCCAGAAGTGGAGGTCACGACTTCGCGCACCAAGTCGACCAGATCGACATCCTCCTCCATTAGAGGCATACGCATGGCATCCATCTGCGCGAGGTCGAGGATATCGTCGATCAAGCGACTGAGGTGGCAGGCATTGCGATAGATCTCGTTAACGTCGCTGCGCAGGGCTGCGGGCCAGGGGAACTCGCCATACACCTCGGGCGCGCTGTGCATCAACTCGCTAAAGCCGATGATGAGATTGAGGGGCGTGCGCAGCTCGTGGCTGACGTTAGCGGCAAACTGCGCTCGGTGGCGCTCACTCCGCTCGGCTCGCTCTCTGGCCACCGCCTCCTCATAGCGAGCTCGCTGCAGAAGCGCATACATCTCGTCGAGCGAACGCAGTGTCCGGTTGAGGACCTCTTGGCGGTCCCTGGCCTCTTCCAAGCGCCGGCGGGCCAGGTCGGCATTCTCCCAGGCCCAGCGCACGGCGTGGTGCAGATTGCGCGCTGAGAGGAACGACAGGAGCCCCGTCAGGCAAACCAGGATGGCGGGCTGCACAATCTGCTCCACGGGCGCAGGGCCGGCCACACCATAACGGCCGGCGATGGCGACGAGGAGCACACATGGCACTGCAGTTAGCAAGCCTGCCGCTGGGTTCACCAGCAGGCCGGCTACCGAAGCGACCAGGCTGAAAGCGTAGGGGGCCAGGCTGGAGAAGGAGAGCCAACTCGCCGCCATGCTGGTGGTGGCCATACCGAAGATCAAAAACACAGCGGCCCAGGTGGCGGAATGGCGGCTGCAGCCGAGGGCGAGGACGCCGCCCAAGAGGAGAGCCGCCGGGGCCAGGGCCGGCTGAACGAGCACCCGCGGCCCCATGTCGACCAGGGTATACACTAACCATACCCAGCCGACCAGTGCCATCGGAGTGGCGACAAGCGGTAGAGCACCCTGGCGGAGTATGTAGAGGTCAGCTTGGTGGTCGGTCTTTTCGCCGCCGGTAGTCCAGTTCCTCATTGCTTGGTTTCGCTTGTCGGAAGCAAGTCGGATGGCAGTCGAACGGGGTATTGATACATGGCTTGTTTCTCCGTATACTCATTATAGTTCAGGTAGAACCTACGTCAAAAAGGGGAAAGGGTAATGGATGGGATCCGTGTTCTCGTCACCGTGCCGCAACCTCTGTGCGGCCTCGTTCTGACCGATAAAGCCCTGGCCAAGTTGCAGGGCATGGCCGACGTGACCATGAACGAAGATGGCCGCAACTGGACAAAGGAGGAGATTGCCGCCAAGCTGCCCGGCGTTGATGCCATGATCACCGGCTGGGGCATCGCCAGGCTGGACGCCGATACCATTGCTCGGGCCGACAGACTGCGCCTCATCGCCCATGCTGCAGGCACCGTCAAAGGCTTTGCCACCGACGCGGTCTTTGATCGGGGCATCGCCGTCACCCATGCAGCCGGCCGCATCGCCGAATCGGTGGCCGAGTTCACCCTGCTGGCAGTCATGATGGGCCTGCGCCGGCTGCAGGATTTCGACCGTCAAATGAAGAATGGTGAAGCCTGGCCGCCCAGCCGCGAGTTGCCGCGTTTCGAGATCGCGGGCAAGCGCGTAGGGCTGCTGGGCATGGGCTATGTCGGCCGGCGCACGGCCAAGCTCTTCCAGGCTGTGGGCGCCCAGGTATGGGCCTACGACCCCTACCTAAAGGATGACCAGGCTACGGAGCTGGGTGTGCACAAAGCCGAATTGCACGAACTCTTGCGAGAGTGCAGTATCGTATCGGTCCACCTGCCGGTGACCGATGAGACACACCACCTCATAGGCGCGGCCGAACTGGCCCTACTGCAGGATGGCGCCGTCTTTGTGAACACGGCGCGTGCCTGGACGGTCGATCAGGAAGCGCTGATCAAAGAACTCTCCACCGGGCGCTTTTGGGCAGCGCTGGATGTCTTCGATCCCGAGCCTCTGCCTCTGGAGCATCCACTCCGCAGCATGGACAACGTTCTCCTCACGCCGCATGTCGCGGGCATCAACACCGACTGCCTGCGCTCGCTGATGGGCACGATGATTGACGAAGTCGAGCGCTTCTTCAGCGGCAAGCCGCTGGTGTATGGAATCAACCGGGAGATGCTGGCCAGGATGGCCTGACCCGAAGAGGAGCTGCGAGGCATGAAGATCGACCGGATCCGCGCACTGGGCCTCCGTGGAGCCACCCCCGAAGGAGGCTGGACCAACGAGCTGCGGCCCGAGGATTGTGTACATACGCTGGTGATCGTCGAGACCGACGAGGGCTTGAGAGGGCTGGGCAGCGCCTATGCTAATGACGGGCTGATCCGGGCGGCCCTGGGCGTGTTGGAGCCGCTCTATCACGGCGAGAACGCCCTCGAGCCCGAGCGCGTCAGCGAAAAGTTGCTGCAGAACACCTTCTGGCAGGGCCGGGGCGGCTCCATCATCCACGCCATTAGCGGCATCGACATCGCTCTGTGGGACATCCTGGGCCAGGCTACCGGCCAGCCCATCGGCCGCCTGTTGGGGGGCCGCTACCGCGACCGCGTGCGCCCGTACGCATCTCTCCTGATGGAGGATCCTGAACCTCTGGCCGAGCACCTACTCGCACTCAAGGCCCAAGGCTTTCGCGCCTTCAAGATCGGCTGGGGACCCTTTGGCCGTTGCTCGGCAACTCTCGATGAGGCAATCGTGCGGGCCGCACGAGAGGCCATCGGCGCCGACTCGCTCCTCATGGTGGATGCGGGAGGTAGCGACGCCTTCTGGCATCAGGGTTACAAGTGGGCACTGCGCACGGCTGCGATGCTGGCCGATTATGAGGTGGCCTGGTTCGAGGAGCCGCTCAAGCCCGATGCCATGGACGACTATGTGCACCTGCGCCGCAACGCGCCCCTGCCGATCTCCGGCGGCGAGGTGTTCACCAGGCGCCAGGCTTTCCAGCCCTGGCTGCAGGCCGGCGCTTTCGACATCGTACAGCCCGACGTCACTAAAGTAGGTGGCATCAGCGAAGAGCGCCGTATCGCCTGGATGGCCCAGGAGAACGGCGTGCGTTTCGTCCCCCACGGCTGGAACACGGCCGTGGGGCTGGCGGCCGATCTACAACTGGTCTCAGCCTTTGCCGATACCGACCTGGTGGAATACCTGACCGGCTCCCCTTACGTCGATGAGTTAGCGGCCGGCGGCTGGGCACTGGATAGTGAAGGCATGCTCGCCATCCCCGATGCACCGGGGCTTGGGCTGACGCTGGACACCGAAGCCGTCGCTCGCTACACAGGGTGTGATCTTGCCGGGTAGGGAGAGGACATAGCGATGTTGCACATTGGTATCAGCCGCGCAGTAATCACTCCGCCGGTGGGCATTGATCTGTCGGGGTTTACCGGCCGCGGCCCTTCCATCGGCATCCACGACCCGCTCTACACGACGGCGCTGGTCGCCTCGGATGGCTTGGAAACGGTCGCTCTCATCAATTGCGACCTGCTGTTCGTAGATGCCGAGTTCACAGCGCAGGTGCGCGCGCTCTGTGCCAGCCGGCTCGGCCTTGCGCCGCAGAACGTCATGGTTGCCTGCACCCACACCCACTATGGACCACAGACCAGCCTGGTCGACCCCTCGCCGGACGTCCGCGCCTACATGGAGTGCCTCAAGTACCACCTCGCCGGCGCCGTACAGGAGGCGCTCGCGAGCCGGCAGCCAGCTCTCCTGGACGTAGGCTGGGGTCAATCGGACATCGGCATCAACCGGCGCGAACGCCTGCCTGATGGCAGGATATGGCTGGGGCAGAATCCCGAAGGGCCGGTCGACCGAGCGGTCGGCGTGTGCCGCATCAGCGACCCAGACGGCAAGCCCATAGGCACCCTGGTCAACTTTGCCACCCACGCCGTCGCCCAATCGGGCGAGATGCGGATGATCTCGGCGGACTTTCCGGGGGCGACACGCCAGATTGTGGAGCAGATGACCGGCGCACCCTGCCTCTATATGCAGGGTGCTTGCGGCAATATCAACCCGGCGTGGATGGAGCCCACGTACGAGGCTGCCCGCTCTCAGGGCGTGCGCCTCGGCTGCGAGGTTGTGCGCGTGTGGGAGACGATCACACCTGTCGAGTGCGAGGGTGTGCGCTGCGCCAGCGCCACACGCGATCTGCCGCGCTACCGATTTGGCTCGCTCGAGAACGTCAAGCGCCTGACCGAGCAGGTGTTGGCGGATCGCGAGAGGTTGCGCGCCGGCGGCGGTGAGATGGGCGACCTGGAGTGGGCGGAGCGCCGACTCGAGCGCCTCGGCCCGGTGATGGAGTCCTGGCAGAGTGGCAAACCCCTGGAGCCGATCGTCGCCGAGTTTCAGGCTTGCCGGGTCGGCGATCTGGCCTGGGCCACCGCTCCGGGCGAGATCTTTACCGAGCTGGGGTGTGAAGTCAAGCAGAGGTCGCCGTTCCATCACACCTTCTTCATCGGCTATACCAACGGCTCGATCGGCTACGTGCCGGTCCCGGAGGCCTATGTCGAGGGCGGCTACGAGGTCCTTTATGCCTGCCAGGTCGATCCGGAAGCCTCGCGGATCCTTGTGGAGACGTGCGGGCAACTGCTCGAACAGGTCAAGGGATAGGGGGCAGAGACTGTGTTGGATATCCTGATCCGCAACGGCTGGGTCATTGATGGGATGGGGAATCCTGCCTATCCCGCCGACGTAGCCATCGAGGGGGATCGCATCATCGAGGTTGGCCGCCTTCCCGGCGCCCAGGCCAGGCGTATCATCGATGCCACCGGCAAGACGGTATGCCCGGGCTTTATCGACGCCCACAGCCACAGCGACACAACCATCGGCGCCAACCCCCTAGCTCAGAGCACCGTCCGCCAGGGGGTGACCACCGAAGTCGTCGGCAACTGCGGCGGCAGCCGTGCCCCCAAGTTACGCCGCGCGCCGGACGGAACCACCGAGCTTGTGGGCTTTGCCGCAAGCCTGCAGCAGATCGAGCAGGCAGGGATATCGTGCAACCTGGCCTGGTTCGTCGGGCACAACACGCTGCGCCGGGCTGTGGGGCTTTTGGGGTCCGAGCCGACCGAAGACCAGATGCGGGGCATGGAGGACGGTGTGCGCGACGCGATGGAGGGCGGCGCACTGGGCCTCTCCACCGGCCTCGAGTTCGAGCCGGGGCGCTTAGCCGGCACTGAGGAAGTCATGCGCCTGGCCCGGGTTGCCGGCGAATATGGCGGCTATTACGCCAGCCACATCCGCAACCGCGATGCGCACATTCTCCAAGCCGTTGACGAGTTTCTGCTCATCTGCCGCGAATGCGGCACAGCCGGCGAAATCTCGCACCTCAACATCCGGCACAATACCGGCGGCCCGGAGCAGGGCTGGGAGCGCGCCATCGAAAAGGTGGAACAAGCCCGGCGCCAAGGGATCAGGGTACTGGTCGATACGACTCCCTATCGCATGGGCACCGGTCAACTGACCGCTATCCTGCCGCCCTGGTTCAAGGCCGAAGGACCCGCCCGCGCCGCCGAGATGCTCGGCAACCCGGCCGTGCGGGCGCGCCTGCGCACCGACTGCGATCGCTACTGGCGCTTTATCCACCGCGGCGAGTGGCATCGCGTGTACATCGTATCCAACGCCCTCTTTCCAGAGATCGGGGGCAAGAATTTCAGCGAGATCGCCGACTTGTGGAAGAAGGATGAATGGGATTGCTTCTTTGACCTCTTGCAGGCCCACGGTGAGAGGATGGACTCCGTCAGTGCAGTAGCCCAGCTCTTCACCGAGGAGCACGTCCGCACGCTGGCCGCGCACCCACTCTATATCCTGACCGTGGATGGGCACACGGCCTCGACGGATCCGGACTTTACGATCCCTTCCAACCACCCCATCCACTTTGCCGGCATGACCCACTATCTCACCTACCATGTGCGTGAAACCCGCACCCTGAGACTGGAAGAGGCCATTCGCAAGATGACCAGCATGCCGGCGACCCATCTGGGCCTATGTGGACGCGGCCTCCTGCATGCCGGCTATTTTGCCGACGTGAACGTCTTTAGCCTGGATACTCTGGAAGAGCGTTCGACCATGCAGCAACCCGCCGCCTACACGCGCGGCATGGACCTGGTGCTCGTCAACGGCGTGCCTGTGGTGGAGAACAGCGAGCATACAGGCGCACGCCCTGGGCGCAATATCGCGCGCAGTTGATAGCCCCAGCCCACGTTATCCGTATGGATCCGGAGCGGCATAGCATCTGTGGCCTGAACCCGTTGATCCCAGCATTTGCATATTCCAGGAGTAAGACCCATGGGTAAACTAGCCATCCACGGTGGCCCACAAGCGGCCGGTACGTTCCGCACGCCGGCCTGGCCGGTCATCACCGACGAGGACCGCCAGGCGGTCGCAGAGGCGCTCGAGTCGTGCAGTTGGTGCCGCCTGGTGCCCGAGTCTTATGCCGGCAAGCTCGAGAGCACCTTTGCAAGCTATCACGATGCGCAGTACGCGATCGCCGTCTCCAACGGCACCGTCGCCATCGAACTGGCGCTTCTCGCTGCCGGCATCCGGCCTGGCGACGAGGTCCTGGTGCCTGCATTGACGTTTATCGCTACGGCTGGCGCCGTGGTCCGGGTGGGCGCGATACCCGTCTTTGTGGACTCGGACCCAGAGACCGCCGCCATCTCGGCCGATGCCATCAAACAGGCCATCACCTGGCGAACACGCGCCGTGGTCGCAGTGCACTATGGTGGGTATCCCATCGATTTTGATGCTGTCCTGCCGGTGATCAAGCAGCATGGCCTGGCCTTGATCGAAGACTGTGCCCACGCTCAAGGCACCGAGTGGCGGGGCCGTAAGGTGGGCGCCATCGGCCAACTGGGCACCTTCTCGTTCCAGCAGACCAAGGCCCTATCCGCAGGTGAGGGCGGGATCGTCGTGACCAACGATGAGCGGCTAGCCGAGGCGGCGACCCTCTACCACAACATCGGGCGCGTGCCGGGCAAGGCCGGCTATGAGCATTTCGTGTTGGCTTCCAACTATCGCCTGCCGGAGCTCAGCGCAGCTCTACTCCTCGCCCAGTTGAACCGGCTGCAGGCGCAGGTCGAGCAACGCATGCAGGGCTACAGCCACCTCGTCGAGGGGCTTGACGCCGTTGGTGGCCTCCGCCCGCTCAGGGCCGATCCCCGCATCACCCAGCGCGGCTTCTACTTTATGGTGCTACGCTACGACCGCGACCAGTTCGCCGGCGTACCGCTTTCTCGTTTCCTCCAGGCACTGCAGGCCGAGGGCGTCCCATGCAGCTCGGGTTACGGCATACCCCTGTACAGACAGGCCGCCTTCCGGCGCGAGCACGTCGCCGAACTGCTTGGCCGCCGTCTGCAGGATGTGCCCGACTATCCCAGTCTACACCTGCCGGTCGCCGAGAGGTTCTGCGCTGAAGAGCAGGTCACCCTACCGCACCCGGTGTTGATGGCTGACCCGAGCGAGCTGGACAAGATCGTCGAGGCCGTGGGCAAGATCAAGGCCCATGCCTCCGAATTGGCCGTAAACTGATCCGATCCCGCACTCGGCGGGTCAGGCTCCATGCCTACCTTACCGCGGGCGCCTTCTGAACCAGTCTGAGGTATACGAGGAGACAACGTGGACGAAAAAGCGATCCAGTACACGGTCTTTACCAAGCCATGGCCCGCGATGCCCATTCCTGAATTGGCGGAATTCATCGCTGGGATGGGCTTCGACGGCGTCGAGCTGCCCGTGCGCCCGGGGTTCCAGGTCGAGCCGCAAGATGTGGCGCAAGGGCTGCCGCGGGCCGCAAGGCAGATGGCGGAGGCGGGCGTTCGCATCTACAGCATCGCCGGCCCGGCCGATGAGGCGACCATCGCAGCTTGCGGTGAGGCCGGCATTCCGATCATCCGCATTATGGCCCCTGTTCCGGCCGGGATGAACTATTTGGAGGCCGAGGCTCAGTTCCGGCGGAAGCATGAAGCGCTCGTGCCCCAGTTGGAGCGCTACGCCGTGACCATCGGCGTACAGAATCACTGCGGGCGCTTTGTGTCCGGCGCCGCCGGCTTGACCCGACTGCTCGCGGGCTTTAATCCGCAACACGTCGCCGCCGTGTGGGATCCTGCCCATGAGGCTGTGGGCGGCGGCCTGCCCGAGCATGCCCTGGACATGGTGTGGTCGCACCTTTGCATGGTCAACCTCAAGAACGTCTTCTGGCGGCGTACCAACGGGCCTGAGGCAGAGCATGCCACCTGGGAATACTATTGGACCAGCGGACGGCATGGATTAGCGTCGTGGCCTGTGATAGCCGAGGAGCTCCGGAAGCGCGGGTACAGGGGCATACTCTGCCTCAGTGCCCAGTTCCCAGAGGAATCGGTCGTTCGGCTCACGGCTGAGGACCTGGCCCTAGCCCGCTCCCTTTTTGGTTGATTTCATTCGCTACAACGTGTGGTCTGGGAAGAGGAAAGCATGGCAAGGCTGAAGATAGTGCTATGACAGGGCACAGTGAGTATCCAGCGTGCTGGCCGGCGAGGTGGTCCTGGAGTGAACATGATCTGAGCCGGAGGTATCATGTCTGAGTTGCTGGCTGGATTTGGCTGTGTGGAGATAACCCCAGATAACATGGGCTTTCCGCTGCTGGGCTACGGAACGCGTGAGCACGGCACGCGAGTGGGGAATTCGGAGGGTATCCACGATCGTTTGTGGGCGAGAGCATTCGTGGTGCGTCAGGGCGAGTCGGCATGGGCGCTGTGCATGCTCGATATGCTTGGTGTGGATACCGAGGTTCTCTCTGAGGTCCGGCGGCGGGCGAGCCGGCTCACCGGGCTGGCGCCGGAAGCGATTCTCATCGCCGCTATCCATACACATTCCGCGCCCAGCGCATTAGACGCGGGTAACTGGAACCGCCCGCTCGCTGAGCGGGTGGCTGATGCCGTTGTGCAAGCCTGGGCGAGTCTGGAACCCGCGCGTGTCGCCGCTGGGGCGGGCTCTCTCTATGCCTACTCCATCAACCGTCGCTGGTTGGATCGACCCATCGATCCGGGAGTGGGTGTGCTGCGCTTCGACAATGTGGCCGGCAAGCCTTTAGGGACGGTCGTAAACTTTGGCCTGCATGCCGTAGTACTGGGCGGCGACAACCTCCAGATCTCTGCCGACTATGTGGGCTATATGCGGTGTGAGGTTGAGCAGGCGGTGGGCGGCATCTGCATCTTTTGCAACGGTGGCGCAGGCGACGTCAATCCGCTTACCGAAACGGTGCGCCGGCAATTGGCGGAAGGACGCCATTTCGTCACCATGACCGGCACCAGCTACTATGGCGAAGGACCAGATGCCGTTTACATCGAAGAACGCAAAGGCGGCACCTTTGTAGAAGCAGAGATTCTGGGTCGGGCTCTAGCAGCGGAGGTGATCCGGGTCTCGCGCGGCCTCGTGACCCGCAAGCCGGAGCGTGCGCCCTGGCATGTCCAAGCCTGGGCCAACCGCCTCGCGGAGGGAGAGGATCTGATCGAGATCCACGCACTCGGTGTCGGCAGTTTTGGCCTGGTCACGGAACCGGGCGAGGTCTTTAGCGAGACGGCTCTGGGCATCAAGGCGGACCTGCGCAGACTGGGCTTCCGCTTTCCCTGGGTGGTGAGTTATGCGAACGGCTACCATTCCTATCTGGCACCCGGTACAGCCCATGTAGAGGGTGGCTATGAAGCGGAATGCGCCAAATCGCGGGGTAATGCCCAGGATGTGCAAGAACGAATCTGGGCGGCCATCCGTCCTTTGCTGCCTTCCCTGGCCTAAAGTCCATTTGCACACCATCGGCACCAGGCACACGCGGGCAGGTGATCGCTAAGGAGAACGCATTCCGGGCTGCCGGCGGGTGACTCGTCGTAAGGAGAATAGGCTGTGACCGAGCAAGGCTCGAACTCGAAGGTTCGTGTGGCGATGATTGGCGCCGGCGGCATGGCCAATCGTGTGCACTATCCGTCACTGGCGTCCTTTGCTGATGTGGAGATGGCCGCGATCTGCGACCTTGACCCGGAGCGCATGAACGCGACCGCCGACAAGTATGGCATTACGGCGCGTTACACGGACTATCGGAGGATGGTGGAGCAAGTGGCGCCGGATGCCGTCTACGCCGTCGGGCAGCCCCATATCATGTACGACGTCTGGATGTGGTGCCTGAGCCAGGGGCTCAATCTCTACATCGAGAAACCGATGGGCATCACGCTGCACCAGGCCCGCGCCCTGGCCTACATGGCGGAGAAGAAGCGCTGCATCACCCAGGTGAGCTTTCAGCGCCGCACATGCCCGATGGTGGTCAAACTGCGGGACGAGTGCCTGAAGCGGGGGCCGATTGTGCACGCTGCGTGCCGCTTTTACAAGTGCAACGTTGACCCGTACCTGGAGGCGCGCGACCACATGCTCGATGACGGCGTACATGCCATCGATACCTTGCGTTGGCTGTGCGGGGGCGACGTGGTGAACATACAGAGCGCAACCCGCCGGGTTCTCGTTCCCGACATCAACTTTTTCGCGGCCATCCTCGAATTCGACAATGGTGCTACGGGGATACTCATGAACAGTTGGACGAGCGGCCGGCGCATCTTTAGCGTAGAGATGCACGCCCCGGGCATCTGCGCCGAGGCCGAGATCGAAGGCAAGGGCTATCTCTACGCCGACGGCGACACCCAGGGCGTGGAGTACGATACATGCCAAGCCGCCGGCAGCGACGAGTTCCACGTCTTTGGGGGCTTTCGGGCCAAGAACCGCGAGTTCATCGATTGCCTCAAGGCCGGCAGTCGGCCGGGCTCCCACTTTGGCGATGCCCTAAAGACGATGGAAGTGGCTGAGAGAATCCTGGCCTCTTCACTGTTGAGGGAGTAGGGCACGGCCAGCGGGCGCTTTTGGGCGGCGCTGGCCGTCTTTTGGGAAGGAACCCTGTATGAATTCGATAGAACGCGTGGCTGCCGCCTTCCAAAAGCGGCAACCTGACAAACTCCCGATCCACCATCTGGGCTTCTCTGCGTCAGTGGCCTCAGGCCTCCTTGGGCGGGAGGCCTATGTGGGCGGTGGCATCCAGCAGTGGCGCGAGGCAGTGTCGCTGTGGCAGGGGGAGGATGCCCATCAAGAGTTCGTGGAGCGCTCGTTCCAGGATGCTGTAGATGTAGCCTTGCTCGCCGACCAGGACATGGTCCGGGTGACCTACTGGCGTCTCAACCGCAAGCCCACCCGACGCATTGACAAGTACACGTTCCTGTACGAGTACGGCCCGGAAGAGAACTGGAAGGTGCTCCAGTACGACCCCAAGACCGAGCAGAGTCGCTACCTCGACTACAAGCCCGCCGGCCCCGTGACCTTTGCCGACCTGGAGCGCCAGCTCGACTGGGAGGAGAAGGCGCTGGCCGACTATCGGCCCACGGAGGCCGACTTTGGCTTTGAGATCCGGGCTCAGAGCTTGTTGGGCCACGAGCGCGTGGTGCGCGTGGGCGGTATCGGGTTTATGTTGCCCCAGGAGCCGGTCTGGCTGGAGGCAACCCTTCTCAGGCCGGACCTGGTGGAGCGGTATTTCGATATCGCCGCCGAGAAGGCAGTACGCAATATCGAGTTCCTGGCGCCACAGGGGTTTCGTTACCTCTTTGGCGGCGGCGATCTAGCCTCTAACCATGGACCGCTATACTCACCGCGCGTGTTCCATGGCCTAGCCCTGCCGCGCATCCGGCGCATCTCCGAGGCATGTCACCGGTATGGTTGCTATCATCTCTACAATAGCGACGGCAACACATGGGCGTTGGCCGATGACCTCTTCGACAAAGGCGGCGTCGACGGCTACTATGAGATCGACCGCCGTGCGGGCATGGATCTCCTGAAGCTGCGCGAGCGCTTTCCCTACCTGACTCTCATCGGCAATATCAGCTCACACACCGTCTGCACCGGCACGCGCGAGCAGGTGATCGCTGAGACACGAGCCTGCCTGGAGGAGGCACACCAGGCGCAAGGGGTAATCGTTGGCGTCTCCAACTACTTTGTGGCTGGCACGCCTATCGACAATGTCGTCTCCCTGCTGGAAACCATCCGGAAATACCGCTAATGGTTGTGGCCCCAACCCTGCGCTCCTTCCGCCGCCAAGGGCCTGGCCCGATCTGTCTCCGGCTGATGCTGCTACCCATGCTTGTAGAGGCCTGACGCGTTGAGAAGAGGAGAAGAGAACGTGAGACCTGATCGAGGTGAAACTGAGGGTGGAGTGATGACCGGGGCTCAGAGGGTGTTCAGAGTGCTGGCCGGGGAACCCGTCGACCGGCCGCCCATCTTGCCGATCATCCACACCGGCCTGGCTTCGGCTTTTGGTATACCCTTGGGCCGCTTTTTGACCTGTGCCGAGACGATGGCCGAAGTAACGATTCGCGGTTACCGAGAGTTCGGTTTCGACGGCGTGCAGCTCTCGATGGGGGTTACGGCAGAGGCCGAGGCCCTGGGCGCTGAGGTGGAGCAACCGCCAGACGCCGGCCCGGTGCTGAAACAGCACCTCTTGAGCGATCTCGACAGGTTGGGGGCCCTGCGCCAGGTGGACCCGACCGCTGGTGGCCGCATGCCCATGTTCTTTCAGGCGGTAAAGCGCGTTGTGGATGAGACCGCTGGCTGCTGCTTCGTCCTGCCGACGCTGCGCGGCCCACTTCTGGCAGCCTCGCAACTGCGCGGCGTGCAACAGATTCTGGTAGATATGATTGACGAGCCGGGAGTCGTGGACGAGATACTGGACTTGACCGCCGAAGTAGCACTGAAACTGGGGCGGTGGCTTGTAGCGTCGGGTGCCCACGGCTTGATGCTGGGTGAAGCCACCTGCTCGCCAAGCTTTATCTCCCCGGCCTTTTACCGGCGTTTTGTGCAGTCGCGGCACCGGCAATTGGTGGCCGAGCTCAAAGAGGCCGGTTGGCAAGCTGTCGGTCTGCACATCTGCGGCGACACGACGGCAACCCTGGAAGACATCATCGCCACAGGAGTGGATATCGTCGATATCGATTACCAGGTGCCGGCGAGCAAGGCAGTAGCCATCGCGCGCAACAGGGTCGCGCTCCGTGGCAATCTGGATCCGAGTGCGGACTTGCGTTTCGGGCATCCGGAGGGACTGCGGGCCAAGGTACAAGCGCTGGCGCGCGAGGTCGAGGGCGCGCGATGGATTGTGAGCAGCGGCTGCGATATCCCACCCGAGACGCCACGCGAGGCCATCATGGCGTTGGCGCAGAGCTTGAGCCAGTGAGGTTTCAACATGGATAACCGTCACGACATACGCACCAAGAGTGCAGCGCTCTACTTTCTGCCCGTACAGACGCGCGTCCCGCTCAAGTTCGGCCCCGAGACGTTGCATCACGTGACTTGCGCACGCGTCTGCCTGACCATCTCCGACGGCAACGGTCGCACCGCAGTGGGCTGGGGCGAGACTCCCCTATCCGTGCAGTGGGTCTGGCCCGGCCGCCTATCGTACGAGGAGCGCCACGAATGCCTAAAGCGCTTTTGCCTGCGCCTGGCCGAGGCCTGGGCTGGCTTCGACGTTGCCGGGCATCCCATGGAGATCGGCCACGCCTTCCAGGAGCAGGTCCTGCCGGGTCTGCTGGCCGAGGTGAACCGGGAGCGCGGCGAGGGCGCAGAGCACATGCCCTGGCTGGCGGCGCTGGTCTGCTGCTCGGCCTTTGACATCGCTCTGCACGATGCTTACGGCGTGCTCCACCGGTTGCCGGTGTACGAGACGTACGGCCCGCCCTTTATGAGCCGGGACCTGAGCAACTACCTCACGCCTGCCCAGGGCAGCGATATCTCCTTTGCCGGCCGCTACCCGCGCGACTATTTCAGCCTGCCACGGCCCAGCCGGCTGCCGGCTTGGCATCTGGTCGGCGGGCTGGACCCGCTGGATGCTTCCGAACTCACCGGCAGCGAGCCGGACGACGGCTACCCGCTGCTGCTGACCGATTGGATCGCCCGCGACGGCCTCAAGTGCCTCAAGGTCAAGCTGCGCGGCAACGACTCGGCCTGGGACTATCAACGCCTTGTTCGCGTGGGCGAGATCGCTATCCGTCATGGCGTGCACTGGCTGACCAGCGATTTCAACTGCACCGTCACCGATCCTGCCTATGTCAACGACATCCTGGACCGGCTGGTCCGCGAGCACCCGCGCATCTATGGCATGATCCTCTACGTCGAGCAGCCCTTCCCCTACGACCTGGAGGCGAACCGCATCGATGTACACAGCGTCTCGGCGCGCAAACCGCTGTTCATGGATGAGAGCGCCCACGACTGGCACCTGGTCCGGCTGGGGCGCGAACTGGGCTGGTCCGGCGTAGCCCTGAAGACGTGCAAGACGCAGACCGGCGCGCTCCTGGCCCTCTGCTGGGCCAAGGCCCACGGCATGACGCTCATGGTGCAGGACCTGACCAACCCGATGCTGGCCCAGATACCCCACGTCCTCCTGGCCGCCCATGCCGGCACGATCATGGGCGTGGAAACGAATGCCATGCAGTTCTACCCCGATGCGTCCCTGGCCGAGGAGGCGGTGCACCCCGGCCTCTACCGGCGCCGCGAGGGGCAGGTGGACCTATCGACCATCAGCGGCCCGGGGTTCGGCTACCGGCTGGCGGAGATCGAGCGCGAGCTGCCGGCGCCGGCCGGCCACTACGGTGACTACTGAACAGGGCTTGGGAAACGCAGAGAAACAAAGAACCGCAGAGTAGGGGCGAGGTGACCTCGCCCCTACATCTCGTAGGCTCTGCGTCTAAGGTCCCACTATTTGGCGAGAGGGGAACATGGACAAGGTTAGAATTGGTATCGCTGGCCTCGGCAATATGGGCCGGTTTCATGCCCAGTATCTGCTGGAGGGCAAGATCCGCCGGGCAGAGTTGACTGCCGTCGCCGATGCCCTGCCGGATAGGCTCGCGCCTTTTGGCTCGATCGCGACATTCAACCGCAGCGAGGAGATGCTCCGCTCCGGCCTGGTTGATGCAGTGCTGATCGCCACACCGCACTATTTCCACACCAGCATCGGCATCGATGCCCTGCAGCAGGGCTTGCACGTGTTGGTCGAGAAACCGATCTCGGTACACAAGGCCGATGCGGAACGGCTCATCGCCGCGCATACGAACAAGGCACAGGTGTTTGCCGCCATGTTCAACCAGCGCACCGACCCGCACTTTTCACGGATCAAGCGGCTGATTGACAATGGCGAACTGGGAGAAATCCGCCGGACGAACTGGGTGGTGACCGACTGGTTCCGTCCGGAAATCTACTATGCGTCCGGAGGCTGGCGAGCTACCTGGAAGGGTGAGGGCGGCGGCGTGCTCCTGAACCAGTGCCCGCACCAACTGGACCTCTTCCAGTGGCTGTGCGGCATGCCGGTCCGGGTGCAGGCCCATTGCGGCCTCGGCAAGTACCACTGCATTGAGGTCGAGGATGAGGTGACCGCCTACCTGGAGTATGCCAACGGGGCCAGCGGCGTCTTTATCGCCGCCACCGGCGAGACCCCGGGCACCAACCGGCTGGAGATCGCCGGCGACCGCGGCAGGGTGGTGCTGGAAAAGGGCGCGATCACCTTTACCCGCAACGAGGTGCCGGCAAACGTGTTCTGCCGGGAGACTCGCGAGCCCTTCTCCCGGCCGGAGGTCTGGGAGGTCAACATCCCAGTCCATGGGAACGGGGGGCAGCACCAGGAGGTCACCCAGAATTTCGTCGATGCGATCCTGGATGGTGTGCCGCTCATCGCCCCGGCGGAGGAAGGGATCCGCTCCGTCGAGCTGGCCAACGCCATGCTCTACTCGCACTTTTCCCGCGAGATGGTCGAGCTGCCTCTCGATAGCGCGGCCTATGAGCAACTCCTGCAGAGGCTAATCGCAGAATCCACCTATACCAAACAGACCACAGACGTCACGAATGTGGATGTAGGCCGATCCTTTCACTGAGGAGAGCGCATATGCACGAGGAACAGCCAGGCCGCCCGGTGCGCGTCGTCAGCATCAGCTTTAGCGAAAAGCCGTTGTCTCAGATCAGTCGGATCGTAGACGCTGAGGCCGCCCGAGGCACGGACCTCATCATCCTGCCCGAGACCTGGACGGGGCAGGCCGGCCACACGCCCGAGGCGCTGGATGGGCCGACCGTCGCGGCGATGGCCGCGTTGGCCCGCAAGCACCACACGTACATCGTCTGCCCCATCGATCGGCAGGATGGCGAGCGCCGGGTGAACTCGGCGGTGCTGCTGGGCCGCCAGGGGCAGGTGGCTGGGGTCTACGACAAGGTATTCCCCTACTGGTCCGAGTTCGACGTCGTGCCCTCAGTAGAGGTGGGTCTGGATGCGCCCGTCTTTGAGACGGATTTCGGGCGCCTGGGTATGGCCATCTGCTTCGACGCCAACTTTCCCGAGGTCTGGCAGCGGCTGGCCGACCAGGGGGCGGAACTGGTCGCCTGGCCCAGCGCCTACTCGGCGGGGACGACCCTGCAGGCCCATGCCCTCATCCACCATTTCTATATCGTCTCCTCGACCGGCGCCCGAGACTGCATCGTCTACGACATCACAGGTGAAGAGTTGCTCTACGAAAAGAGCGACGACATCAACATCAGCAGCATCACGCTGGACCTGGACCGGGGTATCTATCATCAAAACTTTAACCTGGACAAGCGCAAGAGGCTGCTTTCAGAGCATGCGGATGAGGTGGCCGAGGACCGCTGGCTGGACCGCGAGCAGTGGTTCGTCCTGCGGGCCAAGCGGGCGGGCGTCAGCGCAAGGGACTTGGCCAGGCAGTACGGGCTGGAGGAACTGCGCGACTATATCAACCGCAGCCGGCGGGAGATCAACCGGATGCGAGGTTGGGCCTTCCAGAGAGCCATCGGAGTGCCTGACTAGGCCCAAGACCTCTCCAATAGCGGGGCATCAGGAGACGCAGAGCGGCAGAGGAACACCGAGGAGAACACGAAGGGGCAGTGGTCGAAATCCACCCTCCAGCGCAACCTCTACGGCTCTCTGCCCCTTTGCGGCCCTCTGCGTCCCCGAAAATCCTGGCGGTAAAGAAATCGTTCGGTTAACTAGAGTACCTGGCCATCATGCAGGAGGATAAACCATGCCGGAGAGCAAAGTCGTCTATTCCGTCTTCACCAAGCCCTGGAAGATGCCGCTGCCGGAGCTGGGCCGCTTTGTCCGCCGCCTCGGCTTTGACGGCATCGAGCTGCCCGTACGGCCCGGCTACCAGGTAGAGCCGGAGAGCGTCCGGGACCTGCCCCGGGCTGCGAAAGTGCTGGCCGATTGTGGGGTCAGGATATGCAGTATCGCCGGGCCGACCACGGAGGAGGCGATTGCGGCCTGCGCCGAGGCGGGGGTACCGACCATTCGCGTTATGGCTCCCATCGGCCCGGAGGGCTATGTAGCCACCGAGGCCCGGTTGCGGCAAGAGTACGATGCCCTCGTGCCCCTGCTGGATAGGTATGGTGTCCAACTGGGGGTACAGAACCATTGCGACCGCTTTGTGGGCAATGCCGTCGGCCTCCGTCACCTGATCGGAGCGTATGATCCCAGGCACATCGCCGCCGTCTGGGATGCCGCCCACGAAGCCCTCAGCGGCTCGGAACCCGAGCTTGCCATCGATGTCATCTGGCCGCATCTCTGCATGGTGAACCTCAAGAACGCCTTCTGGCGGCGCAAGAACGGGCCCGAGGCCGAGAATGCCGAGTGGCAACACTACTGGACGAGCGCCCGCCACGGTCTGGCCTCCTGGCCGCGCGTGGTCGCAGAGCTCAAGAGGCGCGGCTACGAGGGCGTGGTCTGCCTGACGGCGGAGTACAGTGACGAGCACGCGGTAGACCGGCTCATCGCCGAGGATATCGCCTACGCCAAGTCGCTGTTCGCCTAACGGCCTACATCTTACCCCCCAACCAGCCCCTGCCACAGCGACGCCAACCACTCGATGCTCTGCGCGCCCAGCCAGGCCACGGCAAGGGCTTTGGCCGTTTTGCCGATCCAGCAGGCCAGCAGGAACTGCCAGACGGGCATGTGCAGGGCGCCGGCGGTGATGCCAGCCAGGTCGAACACCGGGTTAGGGATGGCGGAGAGGATAGCGATGGTGATGAAACCCCGCCGCTCCATGAAGTGACGTAGGGTTTGGTAGTGCTTGCGGTTCTCGAGGACGGCGCGGCCGCCGTAACCGGCCAGGTAGCCCGTCAGCTCACCGATGGGCTCGGCCACCCCGGCCACGAGGCCGACGACCAGCGGGTTGAAGGCGGTGCCCCCGGCAAAGACAGCGAGCAGGCTGGGCACGGGCAGGATGACCGTAGCGTTGCCGATGACGCTGACGATAAAGACGCCCAGGTAGCCATAGCTGGCAAAGTGGGCCAGATCTTGCCGGAAGAGGATGATGGCGACAGTGACGGCCAGCGAGATGACAAGAGCCAGCACGCGCATCAGGGTAAAACCCTGTGCCTCGCTCTGTTTTGGGGTCGCCTGAGGGCCGGCCTCGGGCGAGTTGGTTGTCTCCATCTATCCTCCAGATGCGGGGGTACAGGGCCGCAGAGGCGCGGCCACGCGTCCGCCCCTGCATTATCCTAGGGATTGTCGAATCCGCCAAATGGCCGTCAACGGCTGCTACGGTGGTTGGGGCCGGGGGCGCCAAGGCGAATGATGTGCCCGGCAGCAAGGTTGCGGGTGGCGTTGACGCAGTCGATGATCAGATTGGCCTCCCGGGCGAGCCAGTCATAGTCGTAGGCGCTGTGCCCGGCGACGATGACGACACAGTCAGAGCGGCGCACGCGCTCGGCGGTGAGCGGCTCGCTGTGCAGCTCGAGGCAACGCCGGCAAAAGACGTCGTTGCCTACCCGGAAAACGGGCACATAGGGGTCGTTGTAGGCGACGCGGGCGCCCGCGGCCGCCAGCAGTTCTACGATGCGTTCGGCAGGTGAGTTGCGTGCATCGTCAATATTGGGCTTGAAGGTGACGCCGAGGAGGAGGATATCGGCCCCACGCAGCGACCTGGCCTGAGTGTTCAGCGCCTCGGTAATCTTGTCTACCACGTGGTGCGGCATGGCCTGGTTGACCTCGGCGGCCAGCTCGACAAACTTGGCGTGAAAGTCGTATTCCCGCGCCTTCCAGGAGAGGTAGTAGGGGTCCACGGGGATGCAGTGGCCGCCGACACCCGGCCCAGGCGTGAAGGGCATAAAGCCGAAGGGCTTGCTGGCCGCGGCGGCGATCACCTCCCAGATGTCGATGCCCATACGCTCGCTGAGCAGGGCCAGTTCGTTGACCAGGGCGATGTTGACGCTGCGAAAGGTGTTTTCCAGGAGCTTGGTCATCTCCGCCGCCCGCGGCGTGGAGACGATGTGTACCTCCGCGCCGAGGCGGCCCAGCAGCCGGGCCGTCAGCGAGGCCGAGGCGGGGTCGATGCCGCCCACGACCTTGGGTGTGTTCCACACAGTGTGCTCGCGGTCGCCCGGATTGATCCGCTCCGGCGAAAAGGCCAGCCGAAAATCCCGCCCGGCGGTGAGCCCGCTCCTCTCCAGGAGGGGCAGCACCTCCTCCTCGGTCGTGCCCGGGTAGGTCGTACTCTGCAGCACAACGAGCTGGTCGCGTTGCAGGCGCGCCGCAATGCCCTCGGCCGCCGCACGGATGTAGGTGAGGTCGGGGGCGCGCTGGGCGTTGTTGGGCGTCGGGACGCAGATAAAGATGATGTCCACCCGGCGCAAGAGGTCGTAATCGTCGCTGGCATACAGACGCCCGGCAGCACGCAACGCGGCGACGCGCTCGCCGGTCACATCGCCCAGATAGCTCTCACCCCGGTTGAGGGCCGCCACCCGCTCGGGGTTGACCTCCAGGCCCGCGACCTGGAAGCCGGCCTCCGCAAAAGCTACCGCCAGGGGCAGCCCCACATAGCCAAGGCCGATGACCGCAATGCGGGCGGTGGTGGAGTCGATCCTGTCTTGCAGATCCATGAACTGCTCCGCGGACCAAACGTCAAGCGCGGCGGATAATCCGTAATGCGTACGGCAAGGCCGCCTCGTGACGAGCCTTGCTGAGCGCGGTTACGCAGTACATAGTTCGCATCACTCGCCGCGCCTGACGTTTGACGCTTGACGTTTCACACCTCACGCCCCGGCCTCGTCCGCCTATCCGTCTCCAACCAAATCAGGGCCGCCAGCCCAGCCAGCCCGGCCAGCCCGCCTACGACGTACCCCTCGACGACGCTGGCCTGGGTGACAAAGACGGCCAGCATGCCGCAGGCCCCGCCGACCAGGTAGAGGGTCAGCACGGCCTCGCGCGGGCTGAGCCCCAAGGCGACGAGCCGGTGCGAGGTGTGGTCCCGCCCTGGGGTGGTCAGCGGATTCAGGCCGCGCCGCAGCCGCGAGATGACCACCAGCGTGGTGTCAAAGATGGGCACGGCCAGCACCAGGACGGGCACCATCCAGGTGACAAAGGTCACATTGTCCGGGAAGCGCAGCTTGATGCCTACCGCGGCCAGCATGAACCCCAGGAACAGGGCGCCCGAGTCGCCCATAAAGATGGAAGCCGGGTTGACGTTGTAGATCAAAAAGCCCAGGCAGGCGCCGAGCAGCCCGGCAGCCAGGATGCCCACCAGGTACTGCCCGCTCATCGCCGCCAACAGCAGGAAAAAGGCGGCGGCCACGGCGGCCAGCCCGCCGGAGAGGCCATCCATATTGTCCAGCAGGTTCATGGCGTTGGTAATACCGGCCACCCAGAGGGCGGTCAGCAGCACATTCACAGCGGCTACGGGCAATATCTGTACCTGGACGCCCGAGGCGATCAGTATCGCCGCCCCTAACAACTGGCCGGCGAGCTTGGTGAGCGGCCGCAGGCTGTGGTGATCGTCCAGCAGGCCAATGCCCGAAACCAGGGTAGCCCCCAAAAAGATGCCCACCAACTGGCGGATGTAAAACTGCTGCCCAAAGAGCAACAGGGCAGCGATGAAGGCCAGGTAGATGGCCGCACCACCCAGGCGTGGCATGGTCACCTTGTGCACCTTGCGCGCCTCGGGCCGGTCCACGAACCCCCAGAGGGCGCCCGCGTGCCGGGCCACGGGGGTTGCGCCGGCGGCCAGCAGCAGCGCGCTGACGACGATGAGAATGTAGGTGGTCATGGCCGGCCCCCCTGCCCAATCGCTTCCTGCATCTGGGTGATGAACTGGTCCAGCGCGGCCGCATCGCTCTCCGGGGCCAACTGCCGCGCGGCGACCGCCGCGGCCAGGGCCTCCTCGGGGCGGCCGGCGTGGTAGTACAGAACGGCCAGGTTCTTCTGCGAGACATAGTCCTGCGGGTAGAGCGCCAACACGGCCAAGTTCTCGCTAATAGCCTCGGTGTATCGCCCCGCCTCGGCATAAAGCTGGCCGAGGACACTGTGCGCCTGGACCGACTCCGGATCGACCTCCACGGCCTTTTCATAGTAGTCGATGGCCCGGCCCGTATCCTGCAGGCCGGCATAATAGTCGCCAAGCAGGAGGTAGGTCTGGGCGAAGCGGTCGTCGATGGCCAGGGACTCCTCGAACTTGTTCAGGCCCTCCTCGATCTCACCGAGGGCGATAAGGGCCTGCGCCCACTCGTTGTAGAGCATGGCGTTGTGCGGACTGAGCCGGGTAGCCGCCCGATATTGCTCGACAGATTGGCGCAGCTTTTCCTGGCGCTCGGCCTCATCGCCGGCCGCTGCCGCCCAATTACGGTAGAGGCGGGCCAGGTTGGCCGTGTGGTCGGTGTTCAGAGGGTTGAGTTCGCGCGCGCGCTTTAGGTCCTCTTCGGCGCGGGCCAAGCCGGCCAGCCGCATCTGAGGATCGCCGGTAAAGCTGCTCAGCTCCAGGTAGGCCTTGCCGCGGAAGAGAAGGTAATAGTCCTCGTGGGGGGCAAGGCGAACGGCGCGGTCGTAGAGGCCGAGCGCCAGCTCGTAGTAGCGCTCGGCGGTGGGCGCGTCGATGCGCCGGGCAGCGAGGCTTTCCGAACCGGGGCGATGGTAGCCGTCCCAGGCCTGCTTGTAGTAGATATCGGCACGCACGACGTTGGCGTTGCCCACGATGGCCACCAGCGCCGCCACCAGCACAACGGGGTAAGCCACCCAGCCCCAGCCACCTCGCCAGAAGGACGCACCCGCCGCCCGCCCCGCGGGGAGGAAAACGCCGGCCAGAAGGATGATGCCCAGCACAAAGGCATAGTAGAGGCTGATGACCTGCGACAGGTCTCGCTCGACTTGAAGCTGGGCAGCGTGGACAAAGCCATAGAACGTCCCCAACAGCACGGCGATGCCCGCATACCAGGCCAGGGCGCAGCGCCACCAGCGGCGGCCAACCGGCCGCCCCGCATTCTCCGCCTCGCCGATGAGCAGGACGGCCCCCAGGATCAAAGTCAGCCCGACCATCGACCCGATGCCCGGCGAGGGCACAACCGCCTCCCCCGGCTTGCCGATAGCGGCAAGTGTAGACCAGACCGTCTGCAGGGTGCTCTGCAGGCCGCCGGTGTTGGTGGTGAAATCAAAGAACAGCGTGCCCACAAACAGGGCGCCCAGCAGGCCGGCAACGATGGCGCCGGTGAGGGGTGCACCGTGCGGCCCCGCAACGGGGCTGGGCAGGCGAGCCTCGCGGCGGCGCCGGCCCCGTTTGCGGCTGTTCAGGGCCACGGCGGGGCGTATCGCCGGCAGAGCCTCAGCCGGCTCATCGGCGAGGCGCCAACCACCCACCACAAGCAGCAGGGCCAGCCCGAGCCAGTAGTAGAGGCGCGTGGCGGCGATGGCGATGCCAAAGTGAATCTCGACAAAGTGGCCTACAATCATGGCCAAAAGAGCCGCCAACAAGAATTCACGCTCGCCGAGCCCGGCCGGCACCCCGGCATCCTCCCGCCCGGCCACCGCCGATGCCGCCAGGTAGAGGGCAACCCCGGCAATCATGCCGGCAGCGACCCCCACCCCGGCAAAGCGCAGGGAATGATCCAGCAGGTAGGGGACGGCAATGCCCAGGATAGAGCCGCCAATAGTCAGGCCAAAGAACGCCGGGCGCTGCCAGGAACCGCCCTCAGCCTTGCCCTCGGGCAAAAAGCCCAGCCAGCGCAAGCCATAGTAAAAGATGGCCACAAAGAGGGAAAAATAGACCAGAAAGCCGATGGCCCCCGTGGTCACGAGGGCGTCAAAGGTCTCGTTGTGCGAGCGGTCCGGCGAGGCGGTGCGCGACTCATAGTGGGCCAGTTCGGCCGGGTAGAAGGGGTTGTAGGCCACATACATGGACTCGGGGCCATAGCCCACCAGTGTGCGCGCCGGATTGGCCTTGAGCATCTCTACCGCGCCCTCCCAGATGAGGACGCGCACCTTGCCCGTGCCCGATTCCGTCTCAAAGACCTGCCCCAGCCGCCCCAGCCCCGGCACGCTGCGCAGGGGCGCCAGGGGGCTGTGCGGCAGGTTGAAGGCGACCAGAAAACCGGCGACCAGGAGCGCCTGGAGGCACCAACTCAACCACAGCCAGCGGCGGCCACGCCGGGCGATGAGCAGGCCCAGGTAGGCGGGGATGACACCCACCAGCGGGCTGAACAGGGCCAGGCTCAGCGCCCGTACCACTTCGCCCCCAGAGAGAAGCGAGCGGTCTGCCGCGGCGCGGCGCAGAGCTACCAGCGAGACGAGCACAAAAACATAGGCCCCGGTCAAGAGCCCCAGCCAGGGTCCGCGGCTCTGGCTAAAGTAGATGGCCACGGCCTGCACGCCGAGGATGAAAAGATAGGTGCCCCCGGCGAAGGCATCGGCATGCGTGCCCCCCGCCGGCCCCAGCAGCCGGCGAAAGCGTTCAACCACCCGCTCCAGAGTGATAAAGAAGGGCATAATCAGGTAGGCGGCAATAAAGATGGCGTTGCCCAGGTTGCCCGTCACCCGCTCTTGCACGTCGCCGGCCCAGGGCAGCGGGTCCAGGCCATAGTGCTACAGAATGCCGTAGAGGGCCACGGGCAGGCTGGTGAGCACGATGATGTTCAGCAGGCGCTCCAACTGGGCGCGGCGGCGCAGTCCCTGCCAGGCCGCGGCAAAAACGACGATATAGGCCAAAAAGGTATAGGTGCCCTGCAAGCGCTGGTAAGAGCCGAAAAAGCTGGTCCGCGGGACGACAGAGAGCGCCGTGGCCAGGAGGTAGACGGCCACCAGGAGCAACACCAGCAGCGCCGGGGGCGTCGCCGCCAGCGCCCGCCAGACCTCTCCTGGGGTGGGCCTGCCCTCCTCCGCGCCGAAGCGCGCCCGCTCCAGCGTGCGCACCAACCAGGCCGCCGTCATCAGCAAGGCGATAGAGCGCAGCAGGGTGAGCTTGTCCGGCTCAAAGACGCGGCTGGAGTAGATGTTGAAAAACAGCGGCGTCAGAATGGCCGCCGCCAGCCAGCCGGCTTCGATTACACGGTCGCAGTAACGGGCGAGTCTTGTGTCCATGGTCTCTCTAGCGTAGGAACTGGCAGTCTGTCGGGATGCAACGGTCTTGAGCCGGCAACCGGGTTACGCGCTGCGCATTCACCCGGTATGGGACCTTTTCTAGGGTTTTTGGAGGTTGTCTGGCACCGTGGGGTCAGATAACCTCCAAAAACCCCTCCTATCCCAGGCGGAACCACTCGATGGTGCGCAGCAAGCCCTCGCGCAGGGCCACCTGCGGCGCATAGCCGAGCAGCCGGCGCGCTTTGCCGATATCGGGCACACGCCGGCGCGGGTCGACAAATCCGGGGCCATAGACTTCGCCGTACGGCTGGAACACACAGGCGCTCGCCGAGCCGGAGAGTTCGAGGATTTCCTGGGCCAGCCCGGCGATGGTGATCTCGGCACCATTGCCCACGTTAAACACCTCACCCTCGGCCGCCGGGTGCGTGCCGGCCAGGATGGTGCCCTGCACAATGTCGCTGACGTAGGTGAAGGAGCGGGTCTGCCGGCCGTCGCCGTGGATGGTCAGCGGCTCGCCGGCCAGCGCCTGCATGATAAAGCGCGCGATCACGCTGCCATAGCCCGCCGGGTGCAGCCGCGGCCCGTAGGCGTTGAAATAGCGCACCACAGAGAACTCCAGCCCCCGGTCGCGATAGGCAAAGCCCAGGTGCTCATCCAGCGCCTTGGAGGTGGCATACGACCAGCGCCCCGCCCAGGTCGGCCCGAGCACGCGCGGCCCATCCTCCACGTGAGGGACGGCTGGGCTCTCGCCATAGACCTCAGAGCTGGAGGCCAGGCAGACGCGCGCGCCATGGCGGTGCGCCGCGGCCAGCACGTTATCCGTGCCCCAGACGTTGGTGCGCATGCCGCGCAGGGGGTCATCCACCACATAGCGCACACCCACCAGCGCCGCCAGGTGAAAGACCACGTCGCAGCCCTGCACCAGCCGCTCCACGAGGTCCGCATCGCAAATATCGCCCTCCACCAGGGCAAAGTACGGCGCGCCGTCCAGATGGGCCAGGTTGGCCCGCCGCCCCGTGGAGAGGTTGTCAAGCACGACGACCTCCCAGCCGCCGGCCAAGAGCGCATCCACCAGATGGGAGCCGATAAAGCCGGCACCCCCGGTGACCAGAGCTCTCTTCAAACTCTTCATGTTGTTATGTTACCCCACGAACCTCGGGGAAGCAAATTGGGCAGAGGGTGCCGGCGATCTCGGCCGGCAGCGCGTTGCGCGTAGCGTTATCGACCTGGAAAACGAGTGGCCGGAACCCCAGCCGCGCTTCCAGTGCGCAGAGGCAGGCGCGGCGAACCACAAACAGGGTGGGGCAAGGCGCAGCCAAGAGCGAGGGCAGAGCGGGGCCAAAGCCCACCCCGGCGTCAAGCTCCAACGGGCCGACTTCATCCAGGATGATGAGCGCCGGGCGCTGCCTCAGCGCCGCCAGCAGGGCACGGTTAGCCCACTCAAAGGTCGCCGGGTCGAAAGAGTAGGGGCCGCGGCGCAGATCGCTCAGGTGCCGCCTGAGGCTGGCCAGTGTACGCGTCTCGCCCTGCCAGAGGTCGACGGCCAGCAGGGTGGTCTTGCGCCCGGTGGCATCGTAGAGGGGCTGGGTGAGGATGCCCCCCACCCGCCGGCCGCGCCGGCGGAGCAAATCGACCACTTGCCGGCAGATGGTGGTCTTGCCGGCGCCGATGTCTCCGGTCAGGAATGCAAAGGGACCAATACCCACAAGAGTGTTCCTTCTCTGGAGGAGTCTATCACCAAGTTGCTGGCAGAACGGCTGTCACTGCCGCCTATTCTACGCAATGACCCCGCCCCGTCAAGGAATAGAGCCGCAAGCGGGGCGATTTGCAGAGATTGGCTATCGGTGCCATAGTTGAGCTAGTATGCAGATTGTCGAGCATGGCACGTCAACACAGCCTCAAAGTAGGAGAAGCAACGAGAATGGGCAAGCTACGGGTTGGTATCATCGGCCTCGGCATGGGGCGCAACCACATCGCCGGTTACCGCAGCCATCCACAGGCCGAGGTAGTGGCCATCGCGGACCTCGACGCGCAGCGCCTGCAAGAGATCGGCGACCAGCACAACATCCCCCAGCGCTACACCAGCGCCGAGGAGATGATCCAGGCGGAGAAACTCGATATCGTCTCGATAGCCACACCAAACAAGTTCCACGCGCCGCTGGCCGTCGCCGCCTTGCAGACGGGCTGCCACGTGCTCTGCGAAAAGCCGATGGCCCTGAACGCCGAGGAGGCGCGGCGCATGCTGGCGGCCGCCAAGAAGGCCGGGTGCCGCATCGGCATCAACTTTTCTTATCGCTTTACCGAGCAGAGCATGGCCCTCAAGCAGCAGGTCGACTCCGGCGTGCTGGGCGATATCTACTTTGCGCGCACCGTCTGGCACCGGCGGCGGGGCTTTCCGCGCTTTGGCGGCTGGTTCGGCCAAAAGGCGCTCTCCGGCGGCGGCCCGCTGATCGACCTGGGCGTGCACCGGCTGGATCTGGCCCTCTGGCTGATGGGCTACCCCAAGCCGGTGTGGGTCATGGCCTCCACCTACAACCACATCGCCGGCGCCCTGGCCGCCGAGCAGGGCCTGCACTATGACGTCGAGGACCTGGCCGTGGGCCTGATCAAGTTCGAGAACGGCGCCACCGTCGAGATCGAGGCCTCCTGGGGCGCCCACATTCAGGAGCGGGAGCTGATGGAAACGCGCCTCCTGGGCACCAGGGGTGGGCTCGTCCAGCGCAACCTGGAAGAGACCTACAAGTTCGAGGCCGAGCTCTACCGCGACGAGGCCGGCTCCCAGTTCGACATCAAGCTCCACCCCGCCTCGCAGCCGGTCAAGAGCGCCATGTACCACTTTGTAGACGCTATTGTCAGGGGCGTGCCGCACATGGCCACCGGCGAAGAGGGCCTGCTGGTCATGCAGATCCTCGACGCCATCTATGAAAGCGCCGAGATCGGCCAGCCCGTGCGCATCTAGCCGTATTGGGGGGCGATACCTTCAGCCGGCAACCGGCTATGCGCTTCGCATCCCCCCGGTTTGGATCCCCTTTTTGGGGGTTTGGGGAGGTCATCTGGCGCCGCCCGCCTGCGGGCGGCGCCAGATGACCTCCCCAAACCCCATCCCAGAATAAGCCGGGTGATGGCGCAGCAGAATCCCCGGCTGTAGCCTGGGCTCCGTAGCGGCGGACTCTTCGATAGACTGCCAGGAGGCAAGAATGGAACACCACTTCCGGCCGACGGTCTACCACAACACCATGGGCGGGCACGCGCCGGTGCTGCACATCGCCGGCGGCGATACGGTCTGCACGACCACCCTCGACTGTTGGGGCGGCGACGCAGAGGGCAAGGAGGCCTCTCGCAGCCCCAACCCCCAGACCGGCCCCTTTTACGTCGAGGGGGCCGAGCCGGGCGATTCCCTCGCCGTGCACATCGAGCGCGTCTGGCCCAACCGCGACCACGGCTTCCAGAACACCATCCTCCTGCCCAACGTCGTTGACCCCGACCATGTCCGTGAGATGCCGGAGCAAGTCCTGGCCCGCTGGTCCATCGACCGCGAGCAGGGGACGGCGACCCTGGAAGAGCCGGCCACCGGCCTGGGGCGTTGGCGCCTGCCCATCGCGCCCATGCTGGGCTGCATCGGCGTCGCCCCCAGGGGCGGGCAGGCCATCTCCACAGCCACCTCGGCGGAACACGGCGGCAACATGGACTATAACGGCGTCCGCGCCGGGGCGACCATCTACCTGCCCGTGTTCGAGCCGGGGGCGCTGCTCTTCATCGGCGACGGGCACGCCATCCAGGGCGCGGGCGAGATCCTCGGCCAGGGGATCGAGACCTCCATGGACGTGCGTCTGACCGTGCACCTGCGCAAAGGGCAGAGCGTGGGCTGGCCGCGGGGCGAGGATGCGGATTGGATCTTTACCTGCGGCAACGCCCGCCCGCTGGACCAGGCCCTGCAGCACGCCACCACCGAGATGCTGCGCTGGCTGCAGGAGGGGTACGGGCTCGACGCGCGGGCAGCGCACATCCTCCTGGGGCAGGGCGTGGTGTACGAAGTGGCGAACACCATCGACCCGGCGTACACAGTGGTGTGCAAGCTGCCGAAGGCCATCCTCTAGCGTCAAGCGTCAGTCAAGGTCCCCTGAATTGGCTTGTGCCAAGTAGCTACTTCATGATATAATGTAGCTACAAAGCAGTGCAAGGAGGTGTGGAGATGGAGAGCGTGGGCGTGCGGGAGCTCAAGAACCGCCTAGGGCACTATCTGCGAGTTGTGCGGCGGGGCAGGACGCTGGTCGTCACGGCGCGGGGCAAGGCTGTGGCCCGCCTGGTTCCGGTTCACCCCGAAGGAGAAGCAAGCCTGCCGCCCGAGGTGGAAGAGCGAATGTGGGAACTGGCCTCCAGTGGGGTGTTAACCTGGAGCGGTGGGGCGTTCCAACTGCCGGGGCCGGTGGCAACAAACAAAGGCTCCAAACTGCTCAGTGACGTGGTGGTGGAGGACCGAGAGTGATCGTCTATGCCGACACCAGCGCCCTCGTCAAGTTGTTCATTCAGGAGGAAGGGTCCGAGGCCGTAAGGGCCATGCTTCAGCAGGTACAAGTCCTGGGAACCGGCCTGCTGGCACGAGCAGAGCTGGGTGCCGCACTGGCACGAGGCATGCGCCTCGGCCTGGTCTCCGAGCAGGAAGCATGGGCGGCCAGAAGCTCTCTGGAGACGGCCTGGGCCACCTGGGCACATATTGCTGTGAATGAGGCACTCGTCGCGCGGGCCGAGCAGGTCGCCTGGGAATACGGTCTGAGGGGCTACGATGCCGTGCACCTGGCGTCGGCTCTGGTGTGGCAAGAACACCTCGGGCGCCCGCTGGTCCTGGCGACCTACGACCGGGCACTCTGGGAAGCGATCCCCCGTGGTGCGCTCATCCCCTGGCCGGAGGAGCGGCCATAGCCCCCCACCCTCCGGGAGGTTCCGGAACCTCCCGGAGGGTCGTCACTCCATAGGGCTCACTGATTCCTGGGCGTAACGAGGACGCACTCGATGCCCAGGCAGCGGGCGAGGCGCTCGATCTGATCGGCGATGTGGCCCACGCCGAGGGCAAAGTGGTGGGTGGGACCCTCCATCGTCCAGCGTTCGAGGAAGGTGCGCACATCGGGGCAAAAGCGCCCGCGGGTGTTCGTGTTCCCGGTGGCCGGGATGGCCCCCGCCAGCGACTCGCCCTCGGCGACGACCATCTTGAAGCGGCCCTGATGGGTCTGCGTCAGGCCGAGCATGGTGATGGGGCCGACCTTGAGCTTGTACTCTACCGAGGGGCCGGAGCCGCGCTTGCCGTGGTAGGCACGTAGCTGCCTGAGGGCGGGCTTGCCGTCGGCAATCAGCAAATGGTGCGGGCCGTCGTGGCCGACGAGGACGAAATCCTCGTTGAAATCCGCCGGGTGGAACTCGGCGAAGGAGCCCCCCGCGCCCAAGCGGTCCATGATCAGCATGGCGATGCAGTTCTTCAGGTCCAGCTCGCCGGCCATGGGCACGCCCAGGCTGGTGAGCAGCGAGTTGCCGATGATCATGGCGGCGTGGATGCGCTCGTACTCGTTGCCGTCCAGCCCCCGATAGTAGTAAGCCAGGCCGCTGAGGTGGAAATCCTCGACCAGCCTATCCATGCCGCAGGCGACGCGCGCCGGCCAGAGCAGGTCCTCGCGGCGAACCTGGGCGGCCAGCGGGTCGGCGCCGGGCGCGGGGAAGGAAAAGAGGTCCTCGATCAGGGCGAGCTTGGCGGCCACCTCGTCCTCGGCGACCCGGTCGATGCGCGCCTTCAGATCGTCCATCTCCAGGTGCTCGACGTGAAGGCCCAGGTGGGCGTCGGCCATTGTCGGGTCCGAGTTCATGTCCAGCATGCCCTCGTAGA
>DAOUGZ010000313.1:0-30786 GCA_034428955.1 Anaerolineae bacterium
GTGCCCTGGCTGATGATAATGGCCTGTTGCCGGGCGTCGCTCCAGGGCGGCGCGGCCAAGAGCCGGTACTTGATCGTCGTGCCCGCCGGGTAGAGGTTCGGCCGGCCCTCCGGGTCGCGCAGGCGCCCCTTGAAGCAGTGCACCCCCAGGGTGCCGGGCAGGATCGTATGGTGCACCTTCCAGGGGAAGCCAAGGCAGATCACCTCGCGAATAAGCCGGATATCGTGCTCGATGTCATAGGTCAATTGCCTGGGCGCTGCCGGCCCCTTGTCCTCCATCCCTCCCTCCTGACGACTGGGTTTGAAAACACACCCCGGACCCAACGGGTTTCGGAAACCCGTCATCTACTGCAACAATCTGTGGTAGCCCCGGGGTCGCGGTGTTCAGGAATAATGCCCATGCTCCTGGAGCCAGGGCACACGCCGCGCCTCAAAGGCGCGGTCGGCCCAGTAGGCGGCCTCGACCAGCCGCAGGCCCTCCGCCAGCAAGTAGAGACCCGCCAGCGCAGCCACAGGGCCCGAGATGGAGAGACGCCAACCGTAGAGCGCCCGCGCCACAGGCAGGGCGGGCCAGGCCAGCACCAGCAGCGTAGCCGCCACCGCCACGGCCACCACCTCCAGATCGCCCAGCCCAGCCTGCGAGAGGCGTAGGGCCAGCCGCGCCAATCCATGGTCCTGCGGCATGCGCCGGTGGGCCAGGTGCAGCGCCGTACCCGCGGCCAGATAGCCGATGAAAAGCCACGACGTGCAAGCCAACCAGGCGGGCGCCGGCCGGCCGAGCAGCAGCATACGCCACGGATACTGCCCGGCCCAAAGCCACAGATGCTGCGCCAGGTTGAGCGGCGGCAGGTAAAAGAGCACGGCGACGGCCAAAAAGCTCAGCCAGTACATATCACACCTCCACAGGCCGCAGCCGCAGGTAGGTAATGCGGTCGCGCTGCAGCGTGGGCAGCAGGCGGAGCGCGCCCCCTCGCTCGGCGAGCCAGCCCTGAAAGGCTACCGCCGCCTCGCGGCTCATCACCGCCAGAGCCACCTCCGGCTTGCCGCTGCCCGGCGCGGGCCACAGGGGCAGCGCGCGCTGGCGCAGGGCCTCCATGGTAGCCGCCGGCGAAAAGCTCCTTCCGGGCTGGGCCACCAGCAACTCTTCAACGCGCGTCTCGATTGCGCCACAGGGGTGCCGGGCAACCAGCGCGCCCAGGGCCTCGGTCAATCCGGCGCTCAGCGCGGCCACCGGCAGCTCGCCACGCACCGTGGCCGCCAGCATCTCGGCCGGCGCCAGGGCCTCTTCAGCGGGCCCAGCCGCCGGCGCCAAGAGCTCTTCCAGAGGGATCTCGCCGCCGGCCACCGCACAGCGCGCCAGATCCGCCAGTTCGCGCTCCAAGTAGGTGCCCTCGGCAGTCCGGCCCTCCAGGTCATCGAGAGCCCGCCCCGCCTCGCCGGCCAGCGACTCCAGCTCAACGGCCATCGCCTCAATCTGCGCAGCGCCCACGGCCACGGCTTCCTGCAGGCGCCGGATGATACGCAGCGACTCGCTCACCAACAGGCCACCGATGGCGTTTTCATACAAGCGGGCGAGTTCGCGCCTGCCGGCACGCTCTCCGTACGACAGCTCTCGGTACTGTTGCAGAGCAGCGAGCGCCGTGAAGGCCAGGCCAACCCCCAGGCCGGCCACCAGGCCCAACCCTCCCGGCACCAGATCTGCCCCGGCCGCAGCCAGGAGCAGCGTAAAAGGTGCCAGACGTAGGGCCACCCCGCCCGGGGGCACAAAGGCCAGGCGGGCGCGCTCGGCAGCGCTCTGTACCGGCCTCATCTGAGCGCTGACGATCTGCGCCAGCTTGTTGACGTCCTGATCGCTACGCAACCAGAGGGGCTGCACGCGCTGCGCTTGCACGGACTCGGCGGCGCGCTCCAGCCCGGCCTGGGCCGTGCGCACGACGGCCCGCAGTCGCATCAGGCAGCCGGCCCCCTCCCCGACGACGCGCTCCGGCAACCGTGCCCAGTTGGCCAGGATGGCCGCCTCTTGCTGCGCAAAGAGGCGGCGCAGGGCGCTCATGAGATGCACAACGTCCTGGGCCAACGCCGCCTGGGCGCTCTCCTGCGCCTCGCCCCGCGCCGAGAGCATCTGCTGCAAACGATGATAGAGGTCACCCTGAACATCGGCCGCGACTCGCCAATAGCCGCGCCGGCTCAGACGCACCGTCACGCCCCAGGGTCGCAAGGTATCGTTGGCCCAACGCGGAAAGAGGCCCGCCACCCGCCGCCCCAGGCGACGCTGCCACAGTTCGTCGGGCTCGTCGTGCCGATCCTCGGCCCAGTCCAAGCCCAGAGCGTCCACCACCAAGCTGCGCGCCTCGCCCACGTCGGGTGCCGGCGCCAGGCAAGCCTGGGCCAGCCGCTGCAGCAGGCTGTTGCGAATGCGCGCCTCCATCTGCGGGCGGGCGACGGCGATGGCCGAGGCCCCCAGAGCAAAGCCGCACAGGCCGGCCCCGGCGTCCGCAGGCATCAGTTCCTCCAGCTCTGCCAGGGCATTGGCGGCCAGCAGCGCATTCAGCGCCAGGCGGATCGTCTCGAACGGCTCGCCTTGGCCCGCCGGACGATAACCGAACTGCTTGACCGGCCCCAGCACAAAGCAGGGGATCGGCCGGCCGGCCTCGTCCAGCCGCGGCAGCACCTGAGGATCCGCGCCCACAAAGAACACGCACACCTCGGGGATCAGATGCTCCGCATACAGGTTCGCCAGATTGCGGTACAGGGGTGCAAGCAGGCGCCGCCCCTCTTCGTCAGCCTGGTTGAGGATGAGATAGGCGCGCAGGCGCGGCCCGCGGTCGCCGCTTGGCGCCAGCCCCTGCTCTTGCAGGCGCAGCCAGAGCGGGTGCAAGAGGAGCGGATCGCAGAGCGCGTGCAGCGCCTCGGGGCTCACCTGTTCCTCCCGCACCAGCAGGCGAAAGCGCAGCAGGTTGCCGGGATACTGAGAGCCGATCTCGACGCGAAAGCGCCGCTCCAGCCACTGCAAGCGCGCCTGCAGCGACTGGCCCAGGGCCAGAACGACAGAGGGCACTGCCGGGACCGGTGGGCGCTGCTCGGCCATCAAGCACCAACTCGGCCGCTCACGGCGCCGGCTCCTGATAGGTCTGCTCAGCAACCAGCGCCTCCGGCCCGCCCACCGCCGCCCGCAGGCGGTGAGCGCCGCCGTCGGGCTGCCGGTCCAGAGTCAGAGCCAGGCGATACTCGCTGCGGATAGCCCCCACCATCTCCCGGTAGTGGTCCTCCAGCTCGGCGGGGGTCGATGCCTCCACATAGCGCCCGCCCACGGCCGATACCAGCCTTTGCAGCACCGCTCCATCGTACTCCTGGGTGCGCAGGCCAATGACAAAGACGCTCAGGCCCACCCGGCGCGCCTGCGCGATGGCCTCCTCGAGGGTGTGTTCGCTGCGATTATCGGCGCCGTCGGTGAGGATGACCACCACTTTGCGGCCCGGGCAACTGCCCAGCTCGCTGCCGGCCAGCCAGACGGCATCCCACAGCGCCGTCCAGTCCTGCGCAGGCAAGAGATCGAGGGCCTGCCCGGCTGCCTGCGGGTCGCTCGTCCAGGATTGCAGCAACTGCGGGCTGTTGTTAAAGCCGATGATCGCCACCTGATCCTTGGCGCTCAACAGGCCCAAAAAGGCGCGGGCGCCGGCCTTGGCCGCAGCGAGAGGCTCGCCGGCCATGCTGCCGGAATAGTCGATGGCCAGGGCGGCGCAGATGGCGCCCGGGGCCCGGCTATAGTGGGAAACCGTAAAGTCCTCCACGGGCTTGCCGTCCACTTCAAGGCGCAGGTCGGTCGCCGTGAGGTCGGTGATGGGCTCGCCGTCGGGGCCGGTCACCCGCAGATAGGCAAAGAGCGTCGGCGGGAAGTAGGCCCCATCGATTCCCGACAGCTCGACGGTCGTGCCCGGGGGCAAGTGCCGGGGGGTCGGCGCCGGCGAGGGCGTCGGCGTCACGAACACCGGGCTGGGGGGCGGCGCCGTCGGCGTGGGTTGGAGTTGCTCGTGCATGAGCCGGATGACGGTCCGGTAATCGGCGAGGCCGTTCCGCTCTGCCCAGCGGTCCGCCTCCTCCAGCTTGGCCCGCGCCTGGTCCGGCGGCAGAGTCTTGCTCCACTCGATGAGATAGTGGCACTTGCGCTCGGCGAGTTGGTCGTAGCAGGCCCGGTCGATGGGGCGCCGCAGGCGCGTATCCACCAGGTCTACAGCTTTGGGCCAGGCGGCGGTCTCTTCATAGATGTCCAGTTTGGGCAGGAGGCTCGGGCAGTCGCCGACGAGCAGGGGGTAGAAGGGCGGCAGAGCGTAGCTATAAATCAGCGCCGTGACACCCAACGTCACACCACCCCAAAAGAGCCCGGCCACGCCCTCACGCAGCACACCGCCGGCGGCCTCCTCGGCCAGGTCCGTCTCCAGGTCTTCTGTGGAGCCACGCCGGCGCAGCGCGCCGATGGCCAGGCCGGCGCCGAGCAGCACCAGGATGGCCAGCCCACCGGCCACCAGATGGGCCGCATCGGTCCAGCGCGCCCACGCCCCGGCCCCCACCAACACCAAGGCAGCGACGAGGATCTTGATCACAGTGCCTCCCGCGCTGTAGCTTGCTCCGGGGCCACGCCCAGGAGGCTCATCACGCGCTCATCCGGAGACACGCGCACCGCCTCCAGCAGCCCGTCCATATACACCCGGCTGCCCGGCACGTGGGCCAAAGCCACCAGATCGATGTCGGAGAGGGTAGTCGCCAGGTCCTGCTGGTACTCCGGAGAGAGCAAGTCCGTCCAGCGCTTGACCAGGTAGGTATCGATGGCGACGATACCGATGCCGCCGGCCATGCTCTGGGCGGGGACCAGTTGTATGTCGCTCCCGATCTCATCCTTGGCCTGCAGTAGAGTGCGCAGCAGGTCCTCCTCCAGCGGCGGCAGCACCCGGATGCGCTGATCGATCTCGGCATCGGGGCGGGGCATGCCCCCCCAGTAAGGCCCCATTTCCTCGGCATCCTTGTCCAGGCGGTTGACCACGGCCAAAGCATTGGCGTTCGCCCCCAGCTTGAGGATGCGCGCCAGACCTTCCAGGGTCACACCCCGCGCCATCTGGCGCAGTTCGTTGAACAGGCGCTCCGTATTGTCTGTGCGGGCGGCGCGTAAGAGGGCCTCAAAAGCCGTCTGGTTCTCGGCAATATCATCGCCGAGGCTGCGAAAGCGCACCGAGCGGCTATCCACGGGCGGCGGCAGCTTGGCCAGCAGCCGCTCCAGGGCGCGGCGGATGAGGAGCAACGGCTCCTGAGCAGTGGCCACCAGGTCATCGGCCCGATCCTGCAACAGCCGCAGCGCCTCCAGGCGCGCCTCGTGGGTCGCCTTGTCCGTCGCCAACTTGCGATAGGCCTGCGCAGCGTGCAGAAACGTCATGCGGCGACGCCCGGCGGGATACCAGAGGGCGCGCACGTGCTCCTCCAGCCGGCGCGGGCAGAGAGCGGCTGCCGCCCTCTGCAACGTGCGGTTGGCCCGGCGCACGGCCCGGTCCAGCTCGCCCTGCCCGGCCGCCAGGCGGCTCTCCTCCTCAACCGCCCGAGCGACGGCGCTGCGAATCGCTTTGGCCTGCTGCAGCTCGGCCAAAAGCAGGCGATAGTCCGAGGTCACTGGCGGGCGGAGCAATGCGCCGGCCGGCACCTCCTCGCCATTGGGACGGCGAAAGCGCACCTTGGCCGTCTCGCGGGGCACCCCCTCCTGCACGAGGGCCACCAGGGCATCGCTCGTCGTCACGCCCTGCAGGGCATCGTAGGAGGCCCTTTGCAGGTCCGACGGAAAGCCCTGCGACGGGTCCTCCGGCGGCAGCGAGGGCTCAAAAGTCACCGCCAGGCCGGCCTGCGGGGCGACGCGTTCGTTGAGCAGGCGGTCGATCTCGCGCAAGACGTGTTGGGCGCTGCCGGCGACCACATCCTCCTCGCCCAGGGTCGAACGAAACCAGCCGGCGCGGGTCAGGGTAAAGTTGCCCCACTCGCTGGCCGCGCTACGGTTGGCCTGGGGGCGATCCAGCAGCTCGCGCATCCTGGGCGAGGTGATGGCCTGAGCCCAGAGAGCGGCATAGCTCGAGCGCAGCACCACATCGTTCCCGACCGGGGGCAGTTCGGCCCCCAGCCAGCGGTGCACCGTCTTGGCCTGCGTGGGCGGCCGGCGCTGAAAGGCAATGTCCTCCAGCACCCCCAGCGGCGCGTTGTCGTGCACGTGAGCGCCCAAGCCGGTAAAGCTCATCCGCCCCACCACATAGTGCGAGACGGAAACCGTCCGGCCCTGGAAGAGGTCGCAGATCGTTTCCACCACGGCGTTCGCGATGCCGCGCCCGGTAGCGCCGGCGTTGGAGTGAAAGACGTCGATCTCGATACGTGCCAGTTGCCCGCCCGCGCCGACGGTCAGGTCGTCGATCATCGCGCGGAACGTGTCGGTCAGCCCCTGCTCCAGGCGAGCGCGCCAGGCCAGATAGGCTACCGCCGGCACCTGGCCCAGGCCCTTGGCCAGGTCCACCGATTTGCAGCCCATAATGGCGATGATGCGGTCGATGTGCTCGCGGTGTTCGCGCCGCAGCGGGTGCTCGTTGCCCGCGCCGCTAAAGCGGGCACACAGGCTGCGAATCGTCTCGTCCCGCGCCAGGTCAATGGGAATGAGTTCGGGGATCGAAGCCACATCATCCGTTTCACTGTAAGCATCTATGTAGACCACGCGGTGCGCATCGACGATGGCCGGATGCTGGGCGATCGCCTTGAAGCAGCCGCCCAACACCAGGGCAATGCGCGGCGTGCGCAGGTTCCTCTCTGCCACCGAGACTCTCCTCACAACAGAAATGGCGCGCCAGAGCGCGCTGCCGGGCGGCGCCGGAAAACAAAAAAGGCCCGCCCAGCAAAGGGCGAGCCAGCACAGGGAACACCAAGCGCCACGCCAGGGAGAGGATCATGCTGCTCACCCATGGTTCCCCGAATGGTTCCAGACTGTGCGATTATAGCATGCGGCTGAAGCGGCGGTCAAGCAGAAAAGCGCGAGGGAGACCGGGGCTAAGCGCCACTCAGGAGCCGCCGCACCCACTGCAAAAGGTCATAGAGCAGCGGGGAGAGGAGAATCGAGAATAGCGTCAGCAGAAGCGGCAAAGCCGCCACCTGGCTGCCGGTGCCCTCGACAGGCACCTGATCCGTGCCATTCACATCGACAACCATCTCTCAATCATCCTTCGTTCAGCAACCGCGCCGTAGACAGCAGCCCGTGCATGCTGCTGATACTATTAATACGTAATAACCTCGTCAAAAGTTCCGGCCGGCGGTGCTGAATCCGGCCGATTTCCCGGTCAGGAGGCCCAGTGGATCAGGCGCAGTTCGTAGGGAGTCACCAGGTCGCTGTGCCGCGGGAGGATGCGGATGGTGTAGCCGCTCGCTCCACTGCCCCGGCCGGGGATCGTGCCGGTGAACTCGTAAACACCTGGGCCGACCTGATTGCTGTTCGTCAGGATGACCGTACCGGCCGTCCGCGCCTCGATCTGGCCGTCTTCGTCCAGGTGCCCATAGTAGGCCTCGACCCAGACGTCGTCGGGGGCCAGTTCTCCCAGGCGTATGCGGGCCGTGATCGGCATCGCGGCGCCTACCCTAAACTCGGAGGGCGTCTCGGCATATACGGACTCAAAGGCCAATTGCGGCCAGGCCTGGCGCACCCGCTCCACCCAGGCGGCAAAGCTCTTCGCCCGGGCCATCCCGTCCACGGTCAGGCTCCAGACATGCTCGGCGCCCGGCAGGTAAAAGCGCTCGACATACTCGGTGACCATACGGTTCGAGTTGAAGAAGGGGGCCAGGGTTTGAATGGAGGTCTTGACGCGCTCGATCCACTGTCGCGGCAAGCCGTCGCGGCCGCGGTTGTAAAAGGTGGGGATAACCTCGCGCTCGAGGATATCGTAGAGCGCCTCCGCTTCGGCCGCATCGAGGTGGTCCTGGTCCGCATATTGATCGCCGCGGCCAAAGGCCCAGCCGATCTCGGGCTGGTAGGCCTCGGCCCACCAGCCGTCGAGGATGCTCACGTTCAATGCCCCGTTGGCCGCCGCCTTCATGCCGCTGGTGCCGCTCGCCTCCAGCGGCCGGCGAGGCGTGTTCAGCCAGACGTCCGAACCCTGCACCATATAGCGAGCGACGGTCATGTCATAGTCTTCCAGAAAGACCAGATTATGCCGGAACTCGGGGCGCCGGCTCAGGTGGATAATCTCGCGGATGAGGCGTTTGGCCGGCTCGTCGGCCGGGTGAGCCTTGCCGCTAAAGATAATCTGCACCGGCCGGCCCGGTTGGTTCAGCAGCCGTGCCAGGCGATCCGGGTCCCGCAGAACGAGGGTGCCCCGCTTGTACGTGGTAAAGCGCCGGCCAAAGCCGATGGTCAACGCCTCGGGATTGAGGACCTGATCCACCTCGGCGATCGCGTCGGGGCTTGCGCCCTGCCGGCGCAGCCGGTTGCGCAGGCGGCGACGCGTAAAGGCTACCAGGCGTTCGCGCCTTCGCTCGTGGGTTCGCCATAGCTCTTCGACCGGTATGGCCTCCGTCTCTATCCATACCGATTGGTCGCCCGGCTCCTCCCGCCAGCGCGGCCCCAGGTAGCGTTCGTAGAGCAGCGACAGCTCGTGAGAGATGAAAGAGGGGTGGTGAACCCCGTTGGTCACTGAATTGATGGGGACATCGCTGGCCGGCACCGCCGGCCACAGCCCCTGGAACATGCGCCGCGAAACGATGCCATGCAGCCGGCTGACGCCGTTGGCATTGGCCGAAAGGCGCAACGCCAGTATCGTCGGCGAGAAGGGCGTGTTAGGGTCCAGCGGGTTCTCGCGCCCCAGCGAAGTCAGTTCCTGCACCGAGAGGCCCAGGGCATGGGCATAGGGTTCGAAATAGCGCTCCATCATATAGGGCGGGAAGCGGTCGATGCCCGCCGGAACGGGCGTGTGCGTGGTAAACACTGTGCTGGCCCGGGCAATCTCACGCGCCACCGGATACGATTGGCCGCGCTCGATCATCTGCTCGCGGATGCGCTCCAGGATGAGAAAGCCCGAATGGCCCTCGTTGAGGTGGCAGATATCCGGCTCGATGCCCAGGCGAGCCAATGCGCGCAGCCCGCCAATGCCCAGGACGATCTCCTGGCGCATGCGCATGTCCAGGTCGCCGCCATAGAGCCGGTCGGTAATCGCCTGATCGGCCGGAGAGTTCTCGGGGATGTTGGTGTCCAGCATATACAGGGCGACGCGGCCCACATTGATGCGCCAGATATGCACCGTGAGGACCCGACCCGGCAGGTCCAGGGTAATGGAGAGCGGCTTGCCGTCGGGGGTGCGCTCCTGCACGACGGGCATCACGGAAAAGTCGTTGACGGGATAGTACTCCTCTTGCCAGCCGTCCGCGTTCAGCCGCTGCCGAAAGTACCCCTCCTGGTAGAGAAGGCCCACGCCTACCAGGTTTACCCCCAGGTCGCTGGCCGACTTGAGATGATCGCCGGCGAGCACGCCCAGGCCGCCGGAGTAGATAGGCAACGCTTCGGTCAGCCCAAACTCCATCGAGAAATAGGCCACCAGTGGGCGCGGCGCCTCAGGCAAGAGCTTGCTGTACCAGGTGTTCCTCCAGGTCATATAGCGCTCATAGCGCCGCCAGACCTCGTCGAGATGGGCGAGGAAGGCATCATCGTTGGCCGCCTGGTCCAAGCGCTCTTGCGAGATCATACCCAGCATCTTGACCGGGTTGTGGCCCGAGGCACCCCAGAGTTCCCCCCCAAGCCGGCGAAAGAGGTCGATAACATCATAGTTCCAGGACCAGTACAGGTTGTAGGCCATCTCTCGCAGCCGGGCGAGATTGGGGGGTAGGGAAGGCACGACCGTAAAAGTCGCAATCGGCTGAACCATTCGCTCACTCCCTCGCTGGCTGTCACATCTGGAAGGCTGCAGTCCTGGGGCTACGCCGGAATCACCGCCGCGCACCCACCTAACCGCACCCCAGCATATTCCGGGCCACACTCCCGCGGGAGGGCGCCCACTGCGGCCATCCCTCCACCCTATTCGGAGCACAGCACGGAGGCGCTGCTGCTCCGCCGGCGGAGTGCCTGAAGGGGCAATCGGCCTGCCCCTCCTCTCTCCGTGGGTGCGGCTTCCGGGCTTAGGTGTCCGCCGGGGCGTAGGGGCGCTCTCCGAAATGGGTGATAACCGTGTCCTCATAGGCCTTGGTCACGGCGAGCGCGGAGTCATAAAAGGGCGCGGACTGCACTTGCTCGGCATTGGCCCGGCTGCGTACTATCCTCTGCTCGGGATCGCGGCAGCAGAGATCGGCCGGCAGCAGCACGCGCTGCTGGTTGAGGGTAAAGGCGGCCGTGCTCGTATCGACGACCAGGTAGCGGATGGTAAAGCTCTCGTCATCCATCAGCACGTCGTCGACCGTGCCGATTCGCTGGCCATCTGCCGTATGGAGGGCATAGTTGAGGATGTCCAGCGAGAGGTCATTGTAGCAGCAACGCTGCTTCTGGTCAGCGGTCATGAAACGTGAGCTGATCAGGCCCATAGCTCTCCTATCACACAGAGACTTGCAGCACGGCAAGAGCTGTCAGGTCTCACCGATCTGTTGTGCCATTTCGGCGATTTGTTCGCCCTCTTCCGGCGCCTCGACGCGCACGCTCCTCTCCAGCGGGCGCGCACAGGCTCCCTCGAGTTCTCTCAGGTGCTCCCGGCATTCGAAGCGAAGCCGTACCTCGCGCACCTCCGGGCCAAAGGGCCCCAGAGCAGCCTCAAAGCGGTGGGCGGCCGCCGCCAGCCCGCTGACCGGCTGCAGAGGCGTCTCCCCTTCCTCTCCCGAGGGGGACAGGCGCCAGTGGATGATGCCCGAACAGTTGGTACGCACCGACAGGCGCTCCTTGGCACGGATGAACTCCAGCGGCTTGGTAAAGGTCCACACCAGCATCGGCGGCAGGATCGACTGGCCCAGTTCGGGCGGCGGCTCCAGGCCGGCAAAACGGTAGGCGTTGCTCAAATGCTGCCGGAAGAGCCCCTCAAAATCCCAGTCCTTCGGCGCCGGGTGGTCGGTGCCCAGCCACCAATACCAATCGCTGCCCTCGGCCATATAGAGGGAATCGAAAGCCAGCGCATTCGTCTCGGGCGTGGCGCCGGCATCGGTCAGAGCCTGCCGCGCATCGCCCAGCAGCTTCCAGGCGCGGTTCTCCTCCGGCTCGCCCAGCCAGGTGCCGAGGTCCACCCCCGGCTCGGAGCCGGCCTCGTCGATCCAACTGCCGGTCGACAGCTCATAGACGCGCTGTTGCTGCTCGCCGGGGTGCGGGGGCAACTGTCGAGCCGTATCGCCCTGCAGATACTCGGCAAAGGTTACGGTCTGGATATCGGGCGTGCTCGTCAGGCGGCGATAGAGCGCGGACAGGAATGCCGGGGCGCGCAGACCATAGGCACTATAAGTGTTCTCGCCGTCGAGGACGACGCTGACGACCCGGTCCTCCTGGCCGGGCAAGCGGTCGGCGACGTCACGAAGCACGTGCCCAACAAAGTCCTTGGCGGCCTGGTCCATATCCGCAAAGAGGCCGGGCTGATGGTAGTGAAAGCTGATCAGGTTGGAGAGGCCCGTATCGCGAAAGTAGACGCTCAGCCCACGGTGGTCGCTGCGCAGTTGGTAGGGCTGGGCCAGCACGTCGGGGTTGCCGACATCATAGCCCCAGCGCCCGGAGGCTTCCAGCACGCCCTGGTCGCTGGCAATCCAGCGGATGCCGTGGCGAATGTAAATGGGCACAGTCTCGGGGCTGATCGCTCCCTCAGCAGGCCACATCCCCTGGGGTGGGCGGCCAAAGCGCTCCCGGTAGTCGTCGATGGCCCGCGCCACCTGGGCCTCGGCATCCTCGGGGTGGCTAAAGCGCGGCGGCAGGCACGCCCCCGGCCGGTCGATAATGGCCGTATCGGTGTCGTAGAGCAGCGGCAACACGGGATGATAGAAGGGGGTCGTGCTCACCTCGATGAGGCCCTGTTCCTGCAGTTGCCGGTGCAGCGGCAGAATGGCGGCCATGATCTTGTACTGCTCGGCAATCATGGCCTCAATATCGTCGTCACTGAAGCCGCTTTCCTGGTCCACAAAGCGCTGCACCGAGGCCTGTTGCCCGGTTACCAAGTCCACCGTTCCCTCGCGGAACTCGGGCGCGAACCAGGCCAGGTTGTACCACATCTGCAAGTCGCGGATGTCCTGATCGGAGAAAGGCAACTGGTCGCGCCGGCGCTCAAAGAGCTCCAGGTAGCGCGGGAAGGGCATGATCTGGTTGTGCCAGTCGGCATCAAAGAACTGCTCGAGCAGGCGGTCGCGCTGGCTGAGCGAGAGCTGCTTCGCCGGCCGGCGGGTCAGGTCCAGGAGCGGGTCGGTCGCGCCATAGCGCACGTAGCGGTCGATCTGCCAGAGAAGCACCGGCGTCAGATTAAAGGTCACGCGCAAGTCCGGAATCTGGGCACCGAGCGCCGGCATGCTGTAATAGGCCTGTAGCGCATGAAGCCGCACCCAGGGTTGGGTGATGCCACTTTCGGGGGAGATGGATAGGTCCACGTATGAGGGCTGGTGCTGATGCCAGAGCAGCGCCAGGCAGATGCGCGGCCCCACCGTGAAATGAACCGGCGGTAAGTCGCTGCGCTCCTCGCCCTGAACGCCGTGGATCCAGTACGTCACCCGATCGCCGCGCGCGAACGGCCCAAAGACAGCCGACCAGTAACTGACGTCCACCTGGTTATAGTCCCAGCGAGCATTGACCATGCCCCGGTTCACGCCCCCATCGGCGTGGATAACGTCAAACGTCACCGAAACAGTCTGATTGAGGTGTACCGGGCTGGTACCGATAACGAGTTTGACTTCCTGGCCGGGTGCAACGCGCAGCGGCTGCCGGCCCGCATCTGCGGTCATGTGCCAGATTTTCAAGCGTCACTCCTTAGCATCGCGCCGCCTGCGGTCGCCGGAGGACCGGGGCGCCGGGGTTGCCTTGCGCTGGCAGCAATAAGCGTACCAGGCAGCGGCCAACACCCTGCAATCGAGTTGGGGGCCAGGCCTTCGAGCTCAAAGCAAAGCGCCCCCAGCCTCAGAAGCGAGGCTGGGGGCGCTTTTTCCTCTATGGCCGGCTCTAGCCGGTCAGCGTACAAAGCCGACCTCATCCGGTGGCCAGTAGCGGAACCAGGCGCGCCCGACGATATCCGAAAAGGGCACAAAGCCAAAGGCCCGCGAGTCGTTCGAAAAGCCACGGTTATCCCCCAGGACAAACACCTCATCCTCGGGCACGACGCGCGGCGCCATTCCCTGATAGGTGCTCTGATCCAGGTAGGGCTCATCGAGCACCTGGCCGTTGATCAGCACATTACCGTCAGTGATCTCGACCGTCTCCCCCGGCAGGCCGATTACCCGCTTGATCAACGGGTCGGAACGCCGGTTGGGCAGCCGCAAGACGATGATATCACCACGCTGCGGCAGTCGCACATAGTACGATACTTTTTCGATAATCAGCCGCTGGTTGTCGTGCAGGCTGGGCTCCATGCTCTGGCCCTCGACACGCGTGGCCTGGGCCAGGAACACGTTGATCACGACGACGATGACCAGAGCCGGAAGAACCGTCTCCAGGACCTCGCGCAGCAGCCCACCCAGATACCCCGTGAAAGAGGTGCGTCCCGGCGTCTCCGAACCACCGTCAGAGATGCCCTCTTTCTGCAGCCCTTCGGGCAGTTGCTCTTGCGCCACGGGTTGCCACCCCCCTTTCTGTCACGATCGAACTCTTGGGGCAGAATGCCCAGAAAGGGCCACAATCGTAGACCTGACAGGTTCCGAGAACCTGCCAGGCCCTGCCGCCATTCGCTATCCGCGCCGCGGTGGGCGGCGTTCGCCGCCGCGACCACCACGCCCGCCCGGGCGGCCGCCGGACGGCCGGCCACCGGCCGGTTTCCGGTCCCGCTCGCGGGCCTGCTCGGCGGTCCAACCCTCTAGAACGGCCTGGCGCGAGAGCTTGACCTTGCCGTCAGGGTCGATATCGATGACCATAACCATGATCTCGTCGCCGACGTGGACCACATCCTCCACGCTGGGGACGCGATAGTCCGCCAGCTGGGAGATATGGACCAAGCCATCCTTGCCGGGCAGGATCTGCACAAAGGCACCAAAGTCCGTCGTGCGCACCACCTTGCCGGTATAGATCTTGCCGATCTCGGGCTCTTCGGTCAGCTCGCGGATCATCTGCACCGCGCGCTCGCCGCTCGGGCCCTCAGAGGCAGCAATGCACACCGTGCCGTCATCTTCCACATCGATGCGCGCACCGCTCTCTTCGACAATCTTGCGGATCATCTTGCCGCCGGGGCCGATAACCGTACCGATCTTGCCGGGGTCGATATGGATCATCGTGATACGCGGCGCAAAGGGCGAGAGTTCGGCCTTGGGCGTGGCAATACAGCGCGTCATCTTGTCCAGGATGAAGAGGCGCCCCTCGCGGGCACGCTCCAGCGCCTCCTCCAGGATAGAGCGGCCGATGCCCTTGATCTTGATATCCATCTGCAGCGCCGTGATGCCGTTCGCCGTGCCGGCGACCTTGAAATCCATGTCGCCCAAGTGATCCTCCATCCCGATGATGTCGGTGAGGATCGCGTAACGCTCGCCCTCCTTGATCAGGCCCATGGCCACACCGGCCACAGGGGCACGGATGGGAACGCCCGTATCCAGAAGCGACAGGGTACCGGCGCAGACCGAGGCCATCGAGGTCGAACCGTTCGACGAAAGCACCTCAGAGACCAGCCGGATCGTGTACGGGAAGACATCGTCCGGTGGAATCACCGGCCGCAGGGCCGTCTCGGCCAGGGCGCCGTGACCGATCTCGCGACGCCGCGGGCCGCGCACCGGCCGCGCCTCGCCCGTGCTGTAGGGCGGAAAGTTGTAGTGGTGCATGAAGCGCTTGGTCTCCTGGGTCTGTAGGCCATCGAGGCGCTGCTCGTCGGCTGCCGTGCCCAGGGTAGCGATATCAATGACCTGCGTCTCGCCGCGCGTAAACAGGCCGGAGCCGTGCGCCCGCGGCAGCAGGCCCACCTCGCAACTGATCGGGCGGATGGTCTTGGTGTCCCGCCCGTCAGCCCGCACGCCCTCATCGAGGATCATGCGGCGCATCTCGGTGCGCAGGTACTCGCCGAACGCATTGGCGAGGGCTGCAGGCTCATAGGTCTCTTGCAGCTCTGCGACCATCTGGTCGCGGACATCGGCAATGGCCTGTTCCCGCTCCTTCTTGCCGTTGATCTTGCCGATGATCTGGCTGAGCGGGCCGGCGACCTTTTCGCGTACCGCCTCCAGGATAGCGGGGTCGCTAACCGGCGGCGTGACCGTGAACTTGGCCTTGCCGATTTCGGCCTGCATCTGCTGCTGGATGCGGATCACATCCTGCATGGCCTCGTGGCCGCGCACCAGCGCCTCCACCATCAGCTCTTCCGACACCTCGTTACAGCCCGCCTCGACCATATTGATGGCATCAGCCGTCCCGGCCAGGCGCAGGTCGAGGATGCTGTCTTCCATTTCGCTGGCTGTAGGGTTGAAGAGAAAGTTGCCGTCCACATAGCCCACGCGCATAGCGCCTACCGGGCCGGCAAAGGGGATGTCGGAGATGGTCAGGGCCGCCGAGGCGGCGATGATGGAGAGGATATCCAGGTAGTGCTCCTGGTCTGCCGAGAGGGCGGTCATGATGACCTGCACTTCGCGGTCCAGGCCCTTGGGCAAGAGCGGCCGCAAAGGTCGGTCCGTCAGCCGGCAGAGGAGGATGGCCGCTTCGGTAGGCCGGCCCTCACGTTTGAAGAAACCGCCGGGAATCTTGCCGGCGGCATACAGTCTCTCCTCATAGTCGACTGTCAGGGGCACAAAGTCGTCGCCGCCCCCCGCCTGAACGCGAGGCTCCGCAGATGCCGTCGCCGTCGCCAGGACGATGGTGTCGCCACAGCGCACAGTCACAGCGCCGCCTGCTTGCCCCGCCAGCTTGCCGGTCTCAATGGTGACCGGCGTTTCGCCCAGAGTAGCCGTGTAGGAATGTTCCATTCCTGTCTTCATCCTTTCCTGCTTGTGCATGATTGCACTGGGCGAACAGCGGTCAGGGACTGGAGACTGGGTCGAAAGCGGGCGCCTTCGGCCCACTCTCCAATTCCTGTACCACTGCTCGCCCTCTGAGCTGTTATGATGCGCCCATTCCCAACCCAACTAGTGCTGCGCCGCACAAGTTCTGATGAGTGACATGGCGCCGCATGGGGCGAGTCGCACCCATCAGGATCCTTTGCAGTGCACCACTAGATGCCCGCGGCGCGGCTAGCCCTCTTGCATCATGAACAAAACGAGTAGATGGCGGGCGCTCAATCCATCTACTCGTTCCATGCCGCTCGATACCACTGAACGCGGTTCCTGGCTGAAATCAAGGCGTTACTTGCGCAGACCAAGGCGCGTTAGAACGGCCCGGTAACGCTCCTGATCCTTCTTGCTGAGATAGGCCAGATGACGGCGACGTTGACCAACCATCATGAGCAGGCCCCGCCGAGAGTGCTCGTCATGCTTGTGAGTCTTGAGATGCTCCGTCAACCGATTGATCCGGGTGGTCAACAGAGCGATCTGGACTTCGGGGGAACCGGTATCATTTCCATGCACGCGATATCCTTCGATGATCGCGTCCTTCTCGCCTTTCTCCAAGGACATACCTCTTATACCTCTTTCGTTCCGGGCTAGCCTCTGAAGCTCCTGGCTAGGTAGTATAGCACAAATCGATAGCCGCAGCAAATCCGATGGTGTTTGACAAAATACGAACCTTCACCTAAGCTAGGCAGGTGCTCTGTCGCGCCGGAAACTCGGCACATTCATGCTACTTTCTCACCATTACCAGCCAGAGTATGGATCGCCCAAACCAACACTGGGGGCGTTCACTGCCCATCGGCGTGCAGTCCATGCTCCGGCTGACAGGAGCGCCAGGTTGAACCCGCGCAGCCCGAGTATTGGCCGCCACCTGACTGTGTTTTATATCCTGGTGAGCTTGAGCCTGGCTCTCGGTCTGTCTGCGCTATTCCTCCTTCAGTGGAGGCATGCAACCGGCAGGTACGAACGTGAACTGACCTCAGGATACAGCCTCACCCAGGCTCTGATCCGGGAGCGCGTTGCCGGCGCCCGCCTCATCGCCGAGCAGGCCGCCCAGGCCCCACAGCCTGAGTCACTGGTCCCCAGTCAGGCCACGCTCCTGGTGCTAACCGCCGACGGAAGCCTCGCAGCAGCCGGAACCGGCCGTTCGTTGCCTCGCCTCCTGACGGCGGGCTCGCCCCTACCCCCGGCCCCCTTTTCCGGCATCGAAGTCGACGATCAAGGCACCCTGGTGGCGGTTTACGGCGTCTCCACGGGCCAAAGGCTAATCCTGGCCGCGATTCCCTTCACCGCCCACGATCTCGAGTTTGTTAAGGAAGCGACGGGGCTCGACATCAGCCTGTTCGCCGGCCAGGCCCGTATCGCCACAACGCTCAGCGGCTCCGGGGGGCTACCAGCAACAACGGTGCCTCTGGCTACAGACCTATCCGCCCTGCCTGCCTCTGCGGGGCGTGCGCAGTGGCTCACGGACCCGGCCTTGTCTGCCCGGCCCTACCTGGAGATGCAGGCGCCTCTCTATGGCATCGATGGCACGGTAGTGGGCGCCTATACCGTGAACTTGCTGCAGGTCGGCATATGGACCTGGCTTGCCCGCGAAGGATGGCCGTGGCCGGCCGTGCTGCTGGGTGCCATGGCCGTCGTGTTGCTGCTCACCCTGTGGCTACAGCGCCGCCTGCAGCGGCCGCTCGCGATGCTACGGCGCGACCTCCTCACCCTGGCCAGCCGCCCTGGGGCAGCGCCGCTGGCGGCCGGCTATGGACTGGCCGAGGCCGATGCCCTGGCCCAACCGGCGGCCCAGCTCAACGCAGCACGGGCCGCCCTGACGCACAACAACGAGCGCCTGAACGAGCGATTGGTACAGATCCAGACTCTGGCCATCCTCGGCCAGGTGGCCGCCGGCGTAGCCCACGACCTAAACAACCCCATGACCACCATCATCGGGCTGGCCGATATCATCCTGTCTGCCGATTCCGACCCGGACACGCAACGCGATGTATCCGTCATCCGTCGCCAGGCGGAGCGCAGCGGCAGCATTGTGCGCAGCCTCCTGAGCTTTGCTCGCCGTCAGCGCGAAGAGCCGCAATGGGTGCAGCTCAACGAACTGATCTCGCAGACGCTGGAACTCGTAGCCTATCAGGCACGAGTAAACGGCATCCGCTGCGAGGCCGAGCTGGCCGAGGACCTGCCGCCGGTCTGGGCCGATGCCTCACAGATGCAGCAGGTCTTTTTCAACCTCATCCTGAACGCCCTGCAGGCCATGGCCTCGGCTCACGGCAAGGGAACCCTCCGCCTGGAGACGAGCTGGCTCCCCACGGGGCACGAGGGGTCGCGCGGCCGGGTCGCCATCCGCGTGCGCGACGACGGCCCGGGCATCCCCGAGCAGGTCCTGCCGCGCCTCTTCCAGCCCTATTTCACCACCAAGGCGGCCAGCGGCGGCACCGGTCTGGGGCTCTACATCGCCTACGACATGGTCAACCGCCACGGTGGGCGCCTCTGGGCCGAGAACAACCGCCACGGCGGAGCCTGTTTCACCGTGCAACTGCCGGTCGCACCGGCGCCGGCAGCCGGCGCCGCGGGGCCTCAGGCGCTGGCAGAGGGGCCGCGACGCATCCTGTTGGTGGAGAGCGACAGCAAGCGCCTTGCCTTGCTCTCACGCATCCTGCGGCGCCAGGGATGCATCCTCTCCACAGCCGACGACGGCGAGCTGGCTCGCAGCAAGCTGGCCGTCGAGCCGCTGGACGTCGTGATCTGCGCCCTGGACCGGCCCGACTGCGGCGGGCGCGAACTCTACGAGTGGACCCGCCAGCACCACCCGGAGCTGGCCGGCCGCTTTGTCTTTGTCATCAGCGACGAGATCACCCGCGACGTCCAAGAGTTCCTCCACCACTCCCAAGCCTGGGTGCTCTTGCCCCCCTTCCAGGAGGCCTCCATCCACGCCATCATCAGCCAGGCGCTCCGCTGACAGCATTTGCGCAGTCAGCCCTCTGAAACCTGCGGGAGGGCGCCGCCGCGCAAGTGCTATCTTTGACTCGTTGTTGCTAAAAGACTACAATCCCCCGAGTAGACCATAACCAGTTCAACTTGGGATTGTGATGTCAAGAATCAGTGGAGAAATGACGGTCTTCCCCGCGGGATGGGGCAAGGCCGATCTGCACATACACACGCACCTTAGCGACGGTGGCCCGTCGCCCATCCAGGTCGTGGAGCACGTGCTGCGGCGCACAGACCTGGACGTCATCGCCTTCACCGACCACGACCGGATCGATGCCGGCCTGCGAGCGCGCGACCTGGCCGCCCGGAACGGCCTGCACGTCATCGTGGGTGAGGAAGTCAGCACAGCCGACGGGCACCTGTTGGCGCTCTACCTGGAAGAGCGCATCGCGCCCGGGCGGCCCATCGAAGAGACGGTGGCCGCTGTACACGCCCAGGGCGGCCTGGCCATCGCCGCCCATCCGTTCGACAGGATTTCCAGAGGGCTGCTCAGCCGCGGCTCGCGGCCGTGGACCCTGGAGCAACTGCAGGCGCTGCAACTCGACGGCATCGAGGCGCTGAACGGCAGCCTGGTGCAACACATCGCCAACGTCCGCGCCCGGATCCTGGCCGAGAAACTGGGCCTTGCGCCCACCGGCGGAAGTGACGGGCATCATCTGGCCGTGATCGGGCGAGCGCACACGCAGTTCCCCGGCCGCACGGCCGAGGACCTGCGGCAGGCCATCCTGAACGGAACGGCAGTCGCCGCCGGCGATCCCTGGCGCTGGCGCCAGTACCTGAGCTGGGTCTCGGGCTGCCTTATCCCGCGCACCATCCGCCGGGCACACAACTTCGCCCGCGGCTATGGCCTGGCGTGGGGCAGAGCCTAACAGCTTGGCTGATCGATGCGGGGCAAAGTCTCCGAGACTCTGCCCCGCAAGCCGGTCCTCGCTCATCCCTGGGGCAGCATGGGAGCCGCCCCGGCTGGTGAGGGGCCCCTCGCTGGCCCGCGTGCTGCAAATCGCTAGTGCTGCGCCGCAAAGCTCTGATGGGTAACATGGCGCCGCACCGGGCGAATCGCACCCATCAAGCATCTCGGCGGCGCACTATTGGGCAACATCCACCTTGTCCTGCGGCAAATAGGGGCTCTTGATAAACACAAAGCGGGCCGGCTCGTCGCCATCGTTCCGCAACGCGTGCCGCTCCGGCGCCGGCAGGCGCACGGCATCGCCGGCTACCATGGGCACTTGCCTTCCGTCGGCAATGAGGGTAGCCCGCCCGCTCTGCAGGAAAAAGGTCTCCTCAACCTCCTGATGATAGTGCGCGCCCAGTTCCTCCCCTGGGAGAAGCAGAATGATCCCCCAGTCAATCTTGGGCCCGCGAAAGAGGTACTTGACGCCGCTGGCCCCCCCGCGGAAGGCCATATCCGCCTCATTGACCTTTTCCATTGAAACCTCCTATTAGTAGCGCAACGACACTCCTGTCCATCCGACCAAAAATTGAAGGCTCACAGTAGACGGCGCTTGACGCGATTGCGCAGAAAGTGGCTGGTCGCCCAAGCGACAGTCAGCGAGCTTGCGCACTGAGCGCGACTCCGGCATGCATGTCGTAGTAGCGGGCTTGAGCCGCCCAAGCAGCAACTGGCAGGCTCTTCCGCTGAGAGGGACTCTTGCTTCTATGTCACTTGGGCGGCTCAAGCCCGCTACTACGACTGGCTGGGGAGCCTATCGAAGTAGCGACTCTAGCCGATTGCCGGGGACCATGCGCCGAGGGCTCGCCGCAGACGGCGCTTGACGCAGGATCTCACAGCAAGTATTTAGAGAGCCTGCCGCAATACGGCCAACACATCCTCCGCCTGCATAGGCCGCGGATTGTAGTGCAGAGAACTCTGCTCGAGTGCCTCCGCCGTGATCGCGTCCAGGTCAGCCTCGCGCACGCCCAGGGGCGCCAGGCGCTGGGGCACGCCCGCGCGGACCAACATCTCACGCACCCGGGCCGCAGCGCGCTCGCCGGCGGCCTCCGCCGTCAACCCCTTGACCTCCAGCCCCAAGAGGGCGGCAACCTGAGCATACTTGCCCGGCGCGTGGGTCACGTTGTAGGCCATCACATAGGGCAAGAGCAGGCCGCAGACCAGGCCATGGGGGATGCCATAACGCGCACCAAGAGGGTGAGCCAGGCCGTGCACCGCGCCCAGGCGAGCATTGGCCATGGCCATGCCGGCCAAAAGGCTGCCGTAGAGCATATCTGTGCGCGCCGCCATGTCGTCGCCCTGGGCCACGGCCCGCTCCAGGCTGCGCCCAATCCGCCGGATAGCCTCGGCGGCTAGAGGATCGGTCAGTGGTCCGGCGCCGGTGGAGACGAACGACTCGATCCCCTGACAGAGAGCATCGGCCCCCGTGTTGGCCGTGACCCCGGGGGGCAGCGAGAGGGTCAGCGCCGGATCGACGACCGCCAGGGCCGGGAACCAGCTATCGTCGCGGATGCTGGCCTTGATCTGCCGCTCAGGATCGGTGAGCACGGCGTTCTTGGTGACCTCGGCGCCGGTGCCGGCCGTGGTGGGGATGGCCACCATGGGCAGTCCACGCTTCCGCTCCAGCTTGCGGCCGCGGTGATACTCCACCGCCGTACCCTGCTGAGCATAGAGGCCGGCCGCCGCCTTGGCGGCATCGAGGGCACTGCCGCCGCCGATGCCGATGACCACCTCCGCCTCCATCGCCCGCGCCTGCGCCCGGGCCGCATCCACCACCGCCAGCGTGGGCTCGCCCCCCACCTCAGCATAGATCGACGTCGCCACACCGGCCTCAGCCAGCAGCCCGGCCGCCTGCTCCAGCAGCGGCCGGCGCCTGGGGCTGCCGACCAGCAGTGCTCTCCCGCCCAACGGGCGCACCAACGCGCCCAACTCGGCAAAGCATCCGGCGCCCGTGACGATGCTCGTCGGTATGTAGAACCGCGTTTCCCCCATGCGCATACACCTCCCACAATACGAATCGCCTCGGGGTCATTATAGCATGGCCCCAAGCGCAGAACAATCACCGCCCCTCATGGAAATGCGAAGCCCCCGACCATAGATCGGGGGCCTGTTCGATGGTGTTGTGGCGCGGGAGAGCATCAAGAGCCAGATCAATGGGCCTATCACTTGTGCCGGCCCAGCCCGCTGCTACTGGGCCACTATGGCATAACTCTCGCGGAAGGCGCAGCGCGCCCGCGTCAACAGCGACTCGGTCGACTTGAACGTGCGGTGCATGATCTGCGCGATATCGGCCACGGGCAGCCCCTCGGCATACTTGAGCACCAACACCTGGCGATAGTGATCTGGGAGGGTGCGCAACGTCTCGTGCACTCGCTCGCGGTGCTCCTGATGCAGCAGAGCATAGTCGGGCGATGGAACCATTTCCAGGCTGTCCTTCTCGCGGAACTCTTTGATGCTCTTTTGCTCCACCTGGGCCATGCGGTATTCGCGCCGGCGAAAGTCGGCCGCCTTGTTCCAGGCCACGCCGCAGAGCCAGCTATAGAGGGTGCTGTCGCCACGGTACGAATGGAGCGACTTGAGCGCCGCGATGAGAGCGTCTTGCATGACATCCTGGGCATCGTCGTGGCTGCCCCCGACCTGATAATACACAAAGCGATAGAGGCGGGTAAAGTAGCGCTGGTAGAAGAGGGCCAGAGCCTCCTCATCGCCTTCCACGATCTGCTGGGCCAGCTCATAGTCCAACTGGGCCGATTCATTACTCCGATTCGACGTGCGCGTGCGAGAGACTACCATGGATCCCTCCCGTCGCCCTTGTACGTCTGCGGCTGGGGCGACCTGCGTTGACGGCTTGATCTCGATCCATGGCTATTATACTGCATATAATGGTTGTTGAGAATGGCTTACAAGCCCTGAAAGGGCATTTCCCATAAAAATAGCGTAAAGAGAAGTAAAGCGTCAGCGCGGGGGGCGCGCGACGACGATCAGGCGGTGGCTGTTGCCCCAGTCCGGCCAGCAGGTGACCAGGGTGAGCCGTTCATCCTCCGTGGGGGCGATCCAACGGGCGTTCTCTTCCCGCTCCTCGGTGCTCGCCCCCGCCTCGCGCACCAGGTGCTTCTCCTCAACCCGGTAGCGGTAGGCCACCTGACCCACATGGATGTATACATCATCGCCGATGGCCAGGTCGATCAGGCGGCGGAACACCTCGCCGCCGATATTGTTGTGGCCCGAGATGACCGTATTGCCCCTGTGCCCCGGAAAGGCGCTCTCGCGGTGAAAGCCGGCAGCCTGATCCGGCACGGGCCACTCGAGTATCTCTGCGCCGCCGGCATCGACCGCCCGCAGGGGCTCGACCTCCTCGACCGGCGCGTCGAGCCCGATGGACTGGGCTACAATCCGCGTGGGGCCGGATTCGGCCGGCGGCGGGCACCGCGTCTGAACCGGCGTAGACGGCGCCGGCGGCGAAGGCACCGCCATAGAGCCCGAGCCCGTCTCCATGGCCGCCCGCTCGATGGGCCGTGGGTCGCCCCCCACACAAAGGCCGATAACAACAATGGCCAGGACAATCCTGGCCAGCAGCTTTAGGCTAGCCTGCAAGGCTCAGCAACACTCCGGTTCAGGCCCGCCCCGGGCCGGCCTGAGATCGCAGACAGAATAACCGCCCTACAGCAGCATGTCAACCCGGTCACAGCGTGCGGGGCATAATCTCTGCGGGCCATTAGTAGTTGACGCATCCCCCTGTCCGCCTATACTTTACAGCCGGCGAGTATCGTACGGCGAGCAAGCGCGCAGGGGGAGCACAACGTGACGGCAGCCGCGGTGTCTGTGAGAACAAAGGGCCGGCAGCTTTTGGGGGACAGGCGCCTCTGGGCGGCAGTGACCGCGCTGGTAACCGCAGCTCTATACGCCTCGACGCTACAGGTAACGGTCAATGGCGTCGTACATCCCTACACCACCGACGTAGGCGAGATCCAGAACGCCCTGCCCCGCTGGGGGACCATTCACTACCCCGGCTACCCCCTCTATTCCCTGTTGGGCTCGCTGCTTGTCACGGTCCTGCGCCTGGTTGGCGTGCCGCCCGCCGCCGGGGCATCCGTCTTTTCGGCCCTCTGGGGGGTCATGGCGGCGCTGCTCATCTACGCCCTGGCCTGCGAGCTGGGCGCCGCCGCCCCCTGGTCGGCGCTCGGGTCGCTCGTCGCCGGCCTCTCTACCTCACTGTGGATGGACTCGTCGCTGGCCGAAATCCATACCATGGGGGCGGCCCTGCTCTTGGCCGTGCTCTACGCCGCCCTGCGCTTTGGCCGCCACGGGCGTCAGCGGGACCTCCGGCTCCTCGCCCTGGCCTGGAGCGTCGGCGTGATGCACCAACGCACCCTGCTCTTCCTGGCCCCGGCGGTCCTCCTGCTCGTCTGGGGCCGCTGGGCCGAAATCCGGCGGGGCCTGCTCCCCGCCCTGGCGCTTGCCGCTATCGGTCCCCTGACCTACCTGTATCTGCCCATCAGGGCCTGGCAAGGAGCAAGCTGGACCTTTGGCGCTGTGGGCACCTGGGAAGGGTTCCTGCAGATATTCCTGGACACCAAGGTAGATCGAATCATCGCCCTGCCCCAGGACGTGAACGGCTGGCTCGCGCGCCTCAGAGTGCTCGCCCAGCTCCTGCACGACGATCTCTGGCTGCCGGTGCTGGCCGCCGGGCTGCTGGGGGGGCTGGCGCTGCCCTGGAGGCACAGCGAGTGGCACAAGCCGGTCGCTCTGACGCTGGCCTGGCTGCCCTCCGTGCCCCTGTCGCTGGCCATCTGGGAGGGCAGCGTTTCCGACGCGCTGCTGGCCGCCAAGCTGCCCCTGGCACTGCTCGCAGGGGTGGGGCTGGCCCTGGCAGCGCAGGCCGCGATGAGAATAGAGCGGCGAACGGCGCCCGCCTTGGCGGTGGCGCTGGTCGCCGTGATCGGCCTGGAGGTGCATAGCCATCGCCCCCCCATCACGGCCATCACTCACGACACGTCGGCCTCCGAGCTCGTCGCCCGGGCCGAGCAGGTAGCCCACCCCTCTCAGCCGGCGACCTTTATGGCCCTCTGGGGCCAACAATACTGGGCGCTCGCCTATGCCCAGGCCTATCAGGGGGGCTTGCAGGGGCTGGCCATCGTGGACCATAACGCCGATGTCGCCGTCATCACCCGCAACGGGCGCCTGCTGACCTTCGCCGAGACGCTCTACCACCGCCCACTGAACTGGTGGGACGAGCGCCTGGGCCGCGCCTACCTCTCCTCCCCGGCACCCAGTATCGTCGCCATCCGCCCGGCGCCCGCCTCCGGCGATGTGCCGGAGGGACCCGGCCTGGACCTGGGCAACGGCATCCGCATCCTCTCCAGCCACATCGAGCCCGGAGGAAACGGCGAGTGGGCACTGACCGTCTACTGGCGCGCCGACCGACCGCCCGATGCCGACTATAGCGTCGCCGTCCACGTCCTGACCGGCACAGGCGACGTCCTCAGCCAGGCAGACAGCCAGCACCCCGTCTGCGGCTGGTATCCCACCACGCGCTGGGAACCCGGTGAGATCGTCCGGGATAGCTACCTCCTGACCGCGCCCGCCGGCGCCCAGCCGGCCGCCGTGCGCATCGCCATGTACCGCACCCTGGAGGATGGGCAGTTCAGCAACACGGCCTGGCTCACCCTGCCCTTGGCGCCACAACCCGGCACTTGACCGGCAGGCGCACATCGACTACCATATAGGCAGCAAGGGGGTCCCCAGAATGGTCAAAAAGGCATCGCGCAAGAGGCCACCCTTCAGCCAGCTCATCGCGGTGGCCGCCGCATCCATCTCGGTGATCTTTCTGCTTGCTTTCGGCAGCCAGATCATCGAAATATACCGCCTGCGCAGCTCCCTGGCCGTGGCCGATGCCGGGCTCGAAGAGCTGCGCGCCGAACAGGCCGCTCTCGAAGCGACCCTGGCCTACGTACAGACCGATGATTACGTCGAGCAAGTAGCCAGGGCCGAACTGAACAAGGTCCGTCCGGGCGACGAGCGGGTCGTCGTCATCACCCGCGAGGCCCCCGCGCCTACCCCTGTCCGCACCCCGGCACCCCAACCGGCAGAGGGCAGCGCGTCCCACCTCGATGCCTGGCTGGAGCTGCTCTTCGGCAGTTGAAAAGCTCACTTGACAGGTGCAGGCGTCTATGCTATAATCTGCCTCACGTTGCGGGGTGGAGCAGCGGCAGCTCGTTGGGCTCATAACCCAAAGGTCAGAGGTTCGAATCCTCTCCCCGCTACCTTTTTCTTGGCGGCGTAGCTCAGCGGCGCGCTAGTCTCCTGAGGCTGGCCAAGAGACTGATGTCTCTTGGCCAGCCTTTTGATTCCAACCAGGGCCACATGCCGGGGAGGAATGCAACGGTGACTGCAGAGATGGGACGCATAGAGAAGACCCTCAGCAATCAGCCCGTTGTGCCTTCGCCCAGCGAGCAGCCATACCGCAGATTCTTGGATACTCACCCCATCTGCCATGGACTGAGCATGGTTCCATCGGGTGCGAAAGCCAGCGGCACTTCGTCAACGATAATCAGTTGCGGGTTCCGCTCTACCTCGGGTCGTAGGGCGGGGCTGACCCACTGGCGCGCCAGCCTGAGCGTGTCTTCAATGAAGACCACCCGAGCCACCTCTGGACGTTCGCCGCAGCCACGCATGGCGACTTCGAGAGCACGCCGGTCGTCGGCCATGGTGATGGGCAGACTCACTCGCCACATGCCAAAAATCCCGGAAGTGACCGCGTTGGTATAAGTCGCCACCCAATCGATCTTGCCGGCCACGCGGGCCGTGGTAACGTTGGCCAGACCGATGCCCGCGGCGTTGCCGTGGGTCTCGGGCGAGAGGTCAAGTACGGCAATGACGGCGACATCCGGTTTGCCGGGCTCGGGCTGGCGTGGGATCATCAGCCGGCCGACGATGTTCGTGTCCATGCCAGTGCCGCTAGCGTCTTTGCCAATCTGGCGCAAGGCGAGGATATCGATCTCGGGGTAGGGCAGCTTGGCCATGAGCGTTCTAGCCCTCTTGAGGAGAGCCACTTCGCGCGGGCCGCCGATCTCAGCCGAGGTCAGACCCTGGATGTTCGCGGTCTCGTCGTAGGCGTTTTCGACGATAGCCAGGCCGCCGATGATGTTGGTGTTGGCTTCGTAGATACGGGCCGCGGGAGCCAGGAAGCGCCTGAAGCCCGCTGCCCCATAGCGGTGCATCTCGGCTGCACCGCGCTGCTTTCCCAGGCCGATCACGCACATCTTGGACAGTCCGCTCTCAAGGTCGCCATGAAAGTCAGTGTGCGGCTTGACGCGGTTGATAAGTAGCGTGTGGTCAGCAGCGGCCGCATTGGCGTCTTGAAACAGGGTCGGGCCGCCCGGCAGACGGCCGATCTCGACTACTTCCATCGTGGCACGGATCTCGGCACCCACGCTCTCGCACGTGACGCCCAGGCTAGCCAGCAGGGCGCGCTGGCCCTCGGCCGTGGCTCCGCCATGGCTGCCCATAGCCGGGATGACAAAGGGCTCGGCATGCACCGCACGCAGTTGCTCGACCACAGTGCGCACAATGACGGGCAGGTTGCGGATGCCCCGGCTGCCTGCGCAGACGGCGACTGTGGCGCCGGGACGTACACGGCTGAGCAGTCCGCTCTCGTGCAGTGCCCTGGCGGCCACAGCGGCCACATCATCGACCCGCGGCGCATCAAAGCGCTGCTCGACGGCCAACAGGGTGCCCGGCAGCGAGGCCGGAAAAGACAAGGACTGGATTTGCTGGATGAGATTCATGTGGCTATCTTGACGGAAGATCAATGCTCTTCACGCGTTCGACGATCCCGCGGATGATGCCCTCAAAGTCCGGGTCGGCAGCCTTGAACTCGGTGCCGCTGATCACGAGAGGCGCGCCAAACACCACAATCTGAGCGCCCATGCGCAGGGTCTCGATGGCCTGATCGACGCTCAGGCCACCTACCGCCTGCACGGGAATGTCCACCGCCTTGAGCACGGCCGGCAGGTCATCGAGCGGGCTGAGCCCGGGGATCATATTGCGCTCGTCGAACCCGGTGTGGACGATGACATAGTCCACACCCATGTCCTGCGCCTGCCGGGCTCGCAGGGGCTTGTCGGGGCAGAGCATGACGTCGCACATCACCTTGCCCCCATACATCTTGGCCATCTTGACCTGCTCGATGATGCTGGCGTCGTGAGCCTGGCCCATGACTACGACCATATTGGCCCCCGCTTTGAACATCATCTCCGCTTCCAGCCCCGCTCCATCCATAGTCTTGAGATCGGCCACGATCGGGTGCTCGGGGAACGCCTTGCGCAAGGCGACCACGCTATGCAGGCCCTCAGCCAGGATGAGCGGCGTGCCCGCCTCGAGCCAGTCGACGCCGGCATGCACTGCGCCCCGGGCCAGGTCAAGCGCTTCTTCGGTGGTCGTGACATCGAGCGATATCTGTACGATCGGCTTCATCTGCCTAACCCTCGCGATCCATCATGATGACGGACTTGACGTTGTCCCCGTGCTCCATGGCAGCAAAGCCTTCCTGCCAGCGCTCCAGGGGATAGACACCACCAATCACGGGCCCCAGGTCTATCTGGCCCGCTGCCAACAGTTCCAGCGCCCGCTCCCAGGTAGGATAGGTGTGGCTAAAGGCCCCCTGCAATGTTACAGCCTTGGCTACTAAGGGATCCAGGCTAAAGCCCAGTGGCTGCGGCCCCCAGCCGATCTTGGTGATGCGCCCATTGGGGCGGACCAACTCCATGGCCTGCTTGAGTGCGGCCGATACGCCGGTGCAATCGACGACCAGGTGCGCGCCCAAGCCACGGCTCAGCGAGCGCACGATCTCGACGGCATTCTCACGCTGGATGTTCACGGTGCGCTGAGCACCCAGCGCTCTAGCCACCTCGAGCCGATGTGCATCCACATCGGTGCCCAGAACTACCACCGTGCCAGCCCCGCGTAGGCGTGCGATCTGTAGTGCGAGGATGCCGATAGGACCCGGTCCCTGGATCACGACCAGGTCAGCCGGCTTGATCTCAGTTTTTTCCACCAGAGCATTATAGGCCACGCAAACCGGCTCGGTGAGGGCAGCTTGCTCAAAGGTCACATTGCTGGGCAGGTGATGCAGGATCTGCGGTCGGGCAGCCACGTAGCGAGTGAACGTACCATCGATAAGCGCACCATAGCCCCTGCGCTCCGGGCAGAGGTTGTAGTTGCCGCTGAGGCAGTAGATACACTGCCCGCATACCTGGGCAGCCGTCTCGCAGGTAACACGGTCGCCGGGGTTGAACCCATGCACACGTTCCCCCACCTCGACGACGACGCCCGAGAACTCGTGCCCCAATACCAGCGGCAGCTTGATCTCCCAGCTCTGCCGTTCGTGCCACATGTGGATATCGGAGCCGCACACACCCCCGGCTTTGACCTCGAGCAGCACCTGATCCGGAGTGATCGATGGCTCTGGGATGTCGCGCACCTCCACGTCGCCATCTCGGCGACCGAACTTGACGAGCGCCTTCATGATGCTCCTTTGCCGTGCTTGGCACACATATGTTTTAGAAAGTCGATCGACTCTCTCATCTCGCTCATACCGTTCATACCATCTTCGATGCTGATCCAACCGTCATAGCCGACGGCGGTGAGGATACGGAAGATGGCGTCGTAATCATTCATGCCTTTGCCGGTCACGCCATGGCGGAGATTGGGCGAGTAGCCCAAGGTACCATCGCTCTGGCGCAGGTCATCGAGACTAGTGCCTTCAGCCAGGTAGCGGTCACTGGCGTGCATCGTTACTACCCGGTCAGCGACCTGATGTAAGAGGTCAATAGGGTCATCGCCCGCCACGATGGCGTTCGATGGATCGTACTGCACACCAAAGTAGCGGCGTTCCGGGATGGCGTTCACGATCTGCAAGAAGACATCCTTCTTCTGTGCAAACTCGGGGTACTTCCAGTAACCGTCTTTGTAGTGGTTCTCCATGGCCAAGACGATATCGTACTCACGCGCCACGGGCAGCAGTTGACTGATGCAGTCGACCACCCATGCCACACCCTGCTCGATACTAACCTCAGGGCGTCGCTGGCCGCTCAACACCCGGCATGCAGCGCCAGCCCCGCCCAGCCTGCGCGTGACGCGGATCATCTCGGTTTCCATCTCGACCGCGCGCTTGCGTCCATCGGGGTCCGGATCGGTAAAATCCGGAGAGCAGCACATCATGGGCATAGCAAAGCCGGCCTTGCTGAGTGCCTCACCAACACGGTCGATGTAAGCATCCTCCAGGCTCGGGAAGAACCCGACGTACATCTCGAGCCCTTCGGCACCCAGATCCCTGGCCATCTCGATCCAATCGAAGACGGTCATGGTATGGCGCACACAGATATCATCTAAGTAACATTTGGGGAACGCAGCGATCTTCATAGGCGTCTCTCCTGACAGCCCACGAATGGGCTGATCTGCATGTCTGTGCTTTCGGGTGGGCCAGCCGCCTCGCAAACACCTAATAGACATCGCAACTGGAACCCGTACAATCGCCGACCTGGAAAACGGTGCCTAGAACACCGGTTGCCGCCCACAAAGCTGTCTTTCGGCCGCGAAATGGCTCAGAATAACCCGTTTGGGCGTGCAAAAGACAACTGCTGGAATGCTTGACCGATGTTCTAGGTTAGAGATTCATCTGCTCAT
>DAOUGZ010000314.1:0-7572 GCA_034428955.1 Anaerolineae bacterium
GTGTATGCCCGTCGCCTCGGCCGGGATGCTCGTGCGGTGCAGGGGGCGGACGAGCGTGTCCAGCAACACCTGGCCGGAGACGTCGATGACGGCGATCTGGATGATCTCCGCCGTCGGGTCGAGGCCGGTCGTCTCCGTATCCAGGATGACATAGCTTGTAGGGGATGACAGAACGCGCAGTGCCCAGTCCACAGACTGCCTCTGATCGGCCGGACGAGGGTGCCGGGGTATGCGATGAATCGCCATGTCCCTTCCCTCGTCCGTGTTGTAGCGATGATGGGCAGCGGTAGAGCAGGAGGCTATCTACGGGGCGCCGATAGGGATACGCCGGCCTACGTTGTGCGTAAGCCCCGTATCGTTCCTCTGATCATGCCTGCGACCTCGGGTTTTGGGCGTGCGTGGCTCTCAGAGATACCCCCTCTCTCTCAACCACTCCAGCGACTCCTTCGCCGCCTCCGCGCGCATCTCTACCGTCCAATGCGCCTCCGGGGCATGCTTTAGCAGCAGTTCCAGCGTTCGCTCCACATCGATCGTCCCACGCGCAAAGCAAAAGTGGTCGTCTCCGACTCCCTCGTTGTTGTGCAGGTGTACGTAGCGGATGCGCCCGCCCAGCCTGGTGATCCATTCGGCCATGGGCCATGACGAGTTGGCGTTGACGTGCCCAATGTCCAGGCAGGCGGTCAGCGCCTCGCGCTGCAGGGCCTCGTTGACCGTATCCAGCAGCTCGGCGAGGGCGTTGGGGCTGTCCTCAAAGACGTTCTCCAGGTGCACGGCCACGCCCGGTCCCAGTTCCTGCAGCAGGGCCGTCCAAAAGCGTACCGAGTTGGCCAGCCAGAGGTCGTGCGGATAGGTCTTGGGGATGTAGCCGCTGTGCAGAACCATATGCCCGGCGCCGAGGGTGACGGCCAGTTGGTGGGCGCTGAGGAAGCGGCTGCGGGTGGCTTCGCGGATGAGCCGGTCGTGGCTGGCCGGGTTGAGGTCGGTGAAGGGGCCGTGGAAGCCCCGCAGGGCGATGCCTTCGAGCTGGGCGGCCAGCTCCTTGGCGGCGCCGGCGGCGTGGTCGATAGCGTGTGGGTCGCAATACTCCTGCACCTCGATGCCCACATCGTAGGCGCGCGCCAGCGGCAGGGCGCTCTCGAGGCGGCTCCAGTCGGCGACGAGGATGGACATGGCTCCCCCGATCTCGCAGCCCAAAGTACCGGGCCGGTGGCGACGCGCTGGCTCGCCTCACCGGTGTGAGGGGCATGCGCGCGTTGTGTGTAGTATATGCAGAGTGGCGCTCGGGGGCAATGACCGGTTGGAGCATAGATTGCCAGAGCTGGTTGTGCGCCACTGCAGCGCCTACCGCTCTAGCGATCACCGCACCGGTTGAGAGGTGGTGGTCAGTAGACAAGTAGTCAGTGGGCAGTCGTCAGTGCTCAGCGGGCACTTGGGGGCAGCGGCCTTTCCACTGCCTACTGTCCCCCGACCACTCCCTACTGCGCCTGCTCCTCGCCGGCGAGCTGGCGCACGAACTGCTCGGCGTGGTAACCCCACTCGCGAGCGGCCACTTCGACCTCGCTCCGGCTGTTGCCGCGCACGCCCACGACAACGCGCCCACCGCCGCCGCTGAATTCCAGGCTGTGCGGCTGCTCGGCGGAGAGGGCCAACCCCAGCCCCTCGCCGCCCTGACCAAAATAGGCGCGGGCGCGCTGCAGGACTTCTTCGGCCGGTCGGGTGCTCTCGCCCTCATAGTGGATGATGCCGTCGATGGGCTCAGCCATGTCCCGCACAAAGCGCTGGGCCTGGTCGTGCCAGCGATGGGTGATGACGCTGACGGTGTTCGGCCGTCCGGCCGCAATATGTACGGTGAGATCGCCGTGGGGGTCGGAGAAGAGAAGGCGGTCCGGCTCGCGGGCCACCAGGCTCATGTTGGGGGTGGCTTCATGGCCAAAGTAGGCCATAGCCCGTCGGCGGATCTCCTCGATGCCCAGGTTGGTCCTAATCCACAGCTTCACGCGCCACTTCCCACTCCAGGCTCCCATCGGGAGCATGCTCCTGCCAACGGCCGAGATGCGTCTTGGTCCGCGCCAGGGCGGCATCGATGGACTGCAAAAGTGGTCCAATGCTGAACGGCTTGCTCAGCACCTGCTCGGCGAGGCGGCGGACGTCGGAGCCTACCTGGCAGCTTGAAACCACAATGACCGGTATGTTTCGTGTCCGCGGGTCAGCCTTGAGCAGGGCCAAAAGTCCACGTCCGCTGTACGTCCCCAGCTCGATATCCAGGGTGATCAGGTCGGTCTTGAGGTGTTCGAGGGCAGAGAGCGCCGCAATGACATCGGGCGCCCAATGGGCGTGGTATCCGGCGCTCACCAGCAGGTCCTTGAGCATCTCGGCGATGACCGGATCGTCTTCAACCACAAGAATGTGTGGCGACACCGGTGACGATGTATCGAGCAATTCGGAACCCCTTGCTCAAATTGGCTGCTGGCCGTTTAGCAAGAATTGTGCCACCTGGACCCCGCTGGGGATTCCCAGAACATCTATAACTAGCAGGTTTTCTTCAACTCGTGGCACGGCTGTTGCTGTTTGCCCTTACCGGCAGACTGCTTCGGACCCCCAGCTCCATTTCCGGAGGTACTTATGGCCAAGGTGGTGGGCATCGACCTGGGCACGACGAACTCGGCGGTCGCAGTGGTGGAGGACTCGACGCCGGTGATCATCCCCAATTCGGAGGGAGGTCGTATTACGCCTTCGGTGGTGGCCTTTACCCGCACGGGCGAAACGCTGATCGGCAGCACGGCGCGTCGCCAGGCGGCCATCAACCCGGAGAATACCATCTATTCCATCAAGCGCTTTATGGGCCGGCGCTACGATCAGGTGCGAGACGAGATCGGCAAGGTCGCTTACCAGGTGGTGGAGGGGCCGGCCGGCGATGTGCGCGTGCGCGTCCCTCGCATGGGGCGCGATTATACCCCGCAAGAGCTCTCGGCCATGATCCTGCAAAAGCTCAAGCGCGATGCCGAATCGTATCTGGGCGAGCCGGTGCGCCAGGCTGTGATCACGGTGCCGGCCTATTTTGACGACGCCCAGCGCCAGGCAACCAAGGACGCCGGGACGATCGCCGGGCTCGAGGTCATCCGCATCATCAACGAGCCCACCGCCGCCTCGCTGGCCTACGGGCTGGAGAAGAAGGAGCTGCAGACGATCCTGATCTTTGACCTCGGTGGCGGCACCTATGACGTCTCGGTGCTCGATGTCGGCGAGGGGGTCGTCGAGGTGCGGGCCACTAACGGCGATACGCACCTGGGCGGCGATGACTATGACCAAAAGATCGTCGACTATGTGGCCGAGGAGTATCTGCGCCAGGAGGGCATCGATCTGCGGCTGGACCGCCAGGCCCTGCAGCGCCTGCGCGAGGGCGCGGAGCGAGCCAAGACCGAGCTCTCTGCTGTGTTGGAGACCGAGATCAACCTGCCCTTCATCACCGCCGACCCAACCGGCGCCAAGCATCTGCAGATGCGCCTGACGCGGGCCAAGTTCGAACAGCTGACCGCCGGCCTGACCGAGCGCCTGCAGACGCCCTTCTCCGTTGCCCTGAGCGATGCCAATCTGACCCCGACGGAGATTGACGAGGTGGTCATGGTCGGCGGGGCCACACGCATGCCGGCTATCTCGTCGCTCGTGCGTCGCTTTGTGGGCGAGAAGGAGACTCACCGCGGCGTGAACCCGGACGAGGTTGTGGCCTTTGGCGCGGCGCTGCAGGCCGGCGTGCTCTCGGGGGCCGTCAAGAATATTGTGCTCCTCGATGTGACCCCTCTCTCTCTGGGCGTAGAGACGCTGGGCGGCGTGATGACCGTCCTCATCCCGCGCAACACGACCATCCCCACCCGCAAAACGGAGGTCTTTTCCACAGCCGAGGATGGCCAGACGGCGGTGGAGATCAACGTGCTGCAGGGCGAGCGTGAGCTGGCCGAAGACAATATCCCCCTCGGCCGCTTTCAACTGGATGGGCTGCCGCCGGCGCCGCGCGGCACGCCGCAGATTGCTGTGACTTTTGACCTGGATGCCAACGGCATCCTGAATGTGAGCGCGCGCGATAAGGGAACCGGCCTGGAGCAGACGGTCACCATCACCTCCTCCACCAAACTGAGCGGCACCGATATCAAGCGCATGATCGAGGAGGCGCGGGAGCATGCCGCTGCCGATCGCCGCCGCCGTGAGGTGATCGAGGCGCGCAACATGGCCGATCAGGTCATCTATGCCGTGGAGCGCAACCTGCGCCAGCTCGGCGGACGGATAACCCCCGAGGAGCGGGATGCTATCGGCCGGCAGATCGGTGCGCTGCGCCAGACCAAGGAGGGCAACGATGCCGAGGCCATCCGCCGCGCGGTGCAAGAGCTGCAACAGATGATGTACCGGGCCGGCCAAAAGGTGTACGCCGGCGGCGCCGGGCAGGAGGGCGTCGTCGAGGGTGAGTATCGGCCGGTATGAGCGCCGGCCGGGGAGATGGCATGCACGAGCGAGAACCCAGACGTCGGGTAGTCGTAACCATGACGCGCGGCCAGGCCGTGCCCGTTCGCCGCGGGGCGCCGCTGCGATACGAGCGGCTGGGCGGGTTGGCTCTGGAGGACGGCGCGGCAACTGCCGCTACAGAGGGCGAGCGCCACGAGGCAACGCCTCGCCCTGAGGGGCCGGCGGCGCCTGACGCGATTCCGCAGGCCGTAGCAGCCGCCCAGGTGGCGCTCAACGAGCCTGCGCCCTGAGCGGGGCTCTGCCCAGTCCTGTCTACTGATCACTGTCGACTATTATCTGCGAGGTATGGCTTGATGGACAAGGTAGCCTATGGCGTCCCAGGGATTGACGAGGAGGGGGGCGACCTGCTCAAGAAGCGGCTCGAGCGGCAGCCGGGCGTGCAGACGGTGACGGTGTGGCTGAACGAGCAGCAGATCGACGTCAGTTTTGATCCGCTGGTGATCCGCGCCGACGACCTCGTCGAGACCATCCAGGAACTGGGCTATGTGGCCAAGCATGTGCAATGGTCCCAGCGGGCGCCGGGCTGACGTCAGCCCAGATCGGCCTTCGCTTGCTGGTGGCGGTTGCGCTGGGGGCGCTGGTGGGGCTGGAGCGCGAGTATTCCGGGCAACCGGCCGGGCTGCGCACCTATTCCCTGGTGTCGCTGGGGTCGGCGGTCTTTACCATAATTGGCCTGAGCTACTCGGCCCTGCTTCCCCGCGATACGGCCCCTCTGGGCGACTCGATCCGCATCGTCGGGGCGCTGGTGACGGGCATTGGCTTCCTGGGTGCCGGCGCTATTGTCCGTTCGGATGGCGGGGCGGTGCAGGGCCTGACCACAGCGGCAGCGCTTTGGGCGACGGCGGCCGTCGGGCTGGCGGTGGGTAGCGGCTTTGAGGTCCTCGCCGCAGCGTCGGTGGGGTTCATCCTGCTCATCCTGTACGGGTTCGAACGCCTGAAGGACCTCCTACACATCGGCCGACGGGACGACGAGAGTTGAGCAGGTCTCGCTGGCACACGGATTGCTCGTGGCCGTTGGAGTGGTACTACAAGGGCGGAGGTTGATATGAAGGTCAGAGAGATCATGACGACCGATCTGGTGACGGTGGCGCCGTCGGCGACGGTCAGCGAAGCGGCGCGCCTGATGCGCGACGCCAATATCGGCAATGTGCTCATCAAGGATGCCGATCGCCTGGTGGGCATTCTCACCGACCGCGACGTTACCATCCGCGTTGTGGCCGAAGGCCTGGACTGCAACAAGGCCCAGGTCGGCGACTTTATGACTCGCGAGTTGTTTACCGGCATGCCGGATTGGGATGTGGAAGATGCGGTAGACATCATGGGCGAGGAGCAGATTCGCCGGCTGCCCATTGTGGAAAACGGCCAGCTAGTCGGCATCCTGGCCCTCGGTGACATCGCCGTGGAGCCCGAGGAACAAGAGGTTGCGGCTGAAGCCCTGGAAGAGATCTCTGAGCCCTCGATGCCGCGCATCGGGCAGGTAAAGGCCGGCATGGCCGAAACGGCGCGCTGACGGGCCAATCTCAACCCGGCTATCGCTCCGCCAGAGCGCGTCCCACCGGCGGGCGCCCCGGCGGAGCCGGTAATGGGGCTAGGAGCCGGCGCGCGCCGTCTGCACGGGTCCTTGTGCGGGGGCCGGTTCCGCCACCTTGGCCAGGGGCAGCCAGAAGAGGAAGGTTGTCCCCTGGCCGGGCTGGCTGTGGAAGGCGATTTCCCCACGGTGGCGCTGGACGATCTCGCGGCTGATGTACAGGCCCAGCCCCATACCGGTGAGCGAGGCGATGCCCTTGCGCGTCCCCCGGTAAAAGCGCTGGAAAATGTGCGGCTGATCCTCCGAGGCGATGCCCATGCCCCAGTCGCGCACGCTGATCCAGGCACGGCCCTCATAGCTCTCCAGCGATACCTCCACCGGCCCGCCCGCGGGCGAATACTTGATCGAGTTCATAATCAGGTTGCCCAATACCTGGGCCAGGCGCATGGAGTCGCCCTCTACCCATATGGGCTGCCGCGGGGCGCGCAGGCGCAGGGTATGCCGCGCTGTCGTCATCTGCAGGCGATCTACCGAGTCGCGCAGGAGCGCCGAGAGGTCCACCACGTCCCAGTTCAGTTGCAGGCGATGGGTCTCCAGGCGCGAGACGTCGAGCAGTTGGTTGATCAGGTCGACCATGCGGTCAACTTCATCGTTGATGATACGCAGCCCCTTGATGTCCCTCTCGTCTCTACCTGCCTCCTCAGCGCGCCGCAGGAGCATCTGAGCATAGCCCTTGATGGATGTGATCGGCGTCTTGAGTTCGTGAGAGACGAGAGAGATGAAATCGTCCTTCTCTTTCTGCGCTTCATGGGCCTGCGTCATGTCGCGGTAGGTAGAGACGGCGCCATAGATGCGCCCGCGCGAGTCGCTGAGGGGCGAGGCGCTGACGGCCACAAAGCGCTCTTCGCCGGCCTCCGTCTGCACACACAGCTCCTGGGCGACTCGTGTCTCGCCGCGCAGCGCGGCGGCTACGGGCAACTCGCCGGGGCTCATGGGCTGCCCCCCGGCCGCCATGCGGAACCAGCCGGCCTGCTCGGCCAGCGGCAGCCCCAGGCGGCCCGGCGAACGGCCCAGAATGCGCGCTCCGGCCGGGTTGAGGCGCAAGAGTTCACCCTCGGCGCCATGGATGGCGACGCCGTCGGCAGACTGGGTGATAATGGCGTCCAGCTCGGCGGTGCGCGCGCGCAGGCGCCGGTCTCGCTCCTCAATCTGCTGGGCCATGCCGTTCAGGGCGTCGGCCAGGCCGCCGAACTGGTTGCGCTCGCTCACGGCGATGCGCTCATTCAGTTGCCCCCGCCCCAGGGCGCGGGCATGCTCGGCCAGATGCTCGAGGGGCGCCGTGTAGCGACGGGCCAGGCGGGTGGCCGCGGCATAGCCGGCGATGCCGAGGAGGCCGAGGGCCAGCAGGGCAAAGGCCAGCCGGCGCCCGAAGCCCAGGGGATCGACGGCCGGCTGATAGGCGTTGACGGCCCAACCAAGCCCCGGCACAGGCAGGGCTACCCCCAGCAGGGGCGAGCCGTCCAGAGGGC
>DAOUGZ010000315.1:0-49994 GCA_034428955.1 Anaerolineae bacterium
TGGCCGCCTCCTCAGCGGCAGTCAGCAGCGGCGGCCGGGCATAAGCCGGGCGGATGACGCCAAAGGGCATCCAGATAGCGGCGGCGGCCAGGAGCGTAGGAGCCAGGAACGTGGCCCCATACTGTGTAATGCGTAATGCGTAACCACTGTTGCCGCGCGCCTTGCTCCAGGCAGCTTTACGCAGTACGCGGCGCGCAGCACGGGTGACAGCCTCCCAGAGGGAACTCCACCCCAGCACGAGCAAGAGCGACAGGCACCCAATAGCCGGGAACACCAACCGCCCCTGGCTGGCCCGGGTGAGCATGGTCCAGCGCACGAGCCCGCCCGCGATGATGATGGGCCAGGCGGCGACGAAGGCTAGGCGGGCGGTGGTATCCACAGTGGGCCACCGGCGCCGCCGCAGCCGGGCGGCCGCGCCGGCGACCAGCCCGAGGAGAGCAAGGAGGGCCATGGCATTGCAGAGGCGGTAGAATCGCTCGGGCGGCACGACGTTCATACCGCCAAAGACGCCCCAATAAGCCTTAACAAAGCCCGGCCACTCGCTGAGGAGCTGGCGCAGGGTCGGGGCGGAGGAGCGGGCGCCGGCGATGGCCACCATCATATTGAAGCCCAGAGGGTCGCCATAGAGCCGCCAGTTGCGCAGGTACCACCAGCCCGCCACCAGCACCGCCGCCGCCACAACACAGACCCCATTGCAGATAAAGAGCTTCCAGTCGCGCCGCCGCCAGGCCACCCAGGCCAGGGCCAGGCCCGCCAACGGCAAAAGGCCCAGACCGCTCACCTTGCTCAGCGCGGCCAGGCCGATGAGCCCCCCCAGCAAGGCCCAGCGCACAGGCCGGGGCGGTGTGCGCAACAGGCGCAGCATGAGCCACACAGAGATAGTAGCCAGGGCGACCACCAGGTTGTCGTTGTTGACCGAGCCGGAGATAAAGAGGAACATGGGCGTAAAGGCGACGACGGCTGCCGCGGCCAGCGCCGGCCCGCGCCGCTGGGGCAGGACCTCCCGGCCAATCAGGTAGGTAAAGAGCACCGTCAGCGTGCCCAGGAGCACCGAGAGGCCGCGCACCAAGTGGATGGCCAGCGCCGTACCCCGGTAGGGGAAGGCCTCCGCGGCGCTGTGGATGACCATGTTGGCGTTGCCGTCCGGCCGCACCAGGCCAATGTCGGCGTGGGGGTTGCGCGGCAAGAGTTCGAAGGGGTCACCTGCAGGCACAACACGGGCGACGAGCGCGGCCAGCCAATAGTAGAGGGGCGGCTGCGAGCCCTCCTGCAGCCAGGGGCCGGGGTTGGCCGGATCCTGCACCGGCAAGCCCCCACCGGCCGCATAGTGGTGGACGAGGGGATAGTGAGAGAGTTCGTCCGAGGCCTCAAAGAGCGGCGTGACGACGCTGTAGGTCGTCGCCAGGCAGACAAAAGCCAGCAACAAGAGGCCCAGGCCCCAGCGGCCGGCCCGCCCTCCCGGCGACGCGGGTATGGTATCCTTGGGCAGCATCGTTTCGTCCACAGCCTCAGCCCTCCGCCGGCAGCACGCGTAGGCGGTTCAGCAGGATGCGATCGTCCTGCACGCGCCCGTCCGGCGCCAGGATCGGCAGGCGCCGGCCCGTCTCGCCCAGATACATGCCGACCTGGATGTCGTAGGCTCCCGCCGGCGTCTCCGGATTGATGGTAATCTCATAATGGTCCTCGACCACCTGCCCCGCCTGCCAAGCGCTGGTCGGCGCAGCACCATCCAGGGGCCAGGCGTCCTTCTGGCCCCACTTGTTCTGGTTAGGGTCCAGAACCTGGGTGAATACCGTATAGTTCTTGTCCATGGGCGCCAGCGCCTTCCAGATCAGGGTGAGGTGCAGCGTCTCGCCCGCGCGGAGGGCCGTGCGGTCCATATCGTAGCCGATGAGGGCGACCTTGTCGCCCAGGTTATAGTCGACCGGGTTGGCGATGCCGTCCCGCGGCTCGGCGCGCACGAGCAGGTCGCCGAAGCGAGCGTTGTCTCCTACGGCCTGGCCACTGCCGTCGTAGACGGGCAGCCGCTCACCCGTATCGACCCGGTAGAGGCCCACCTCGACCTGCGCGTGGCTCGGGCTAAAGGCCGTCGGGGAAACGGGGATGATGTACGTATCGGCGATGGCATCGCCGGGTTGCCAGAGGGTCGTGGGGAAGGAGCCGCAGCCCGGGTAGACATCCCGCTGGCCGATGATCAGTTCGTTATCCGCCAGGAGGTGCACAAAGACGGAATAGTTGTGCTCCATGGGCGCCAGAGCTCGCCAGTAGAGGGTGACCGCCACCTCCTGCCCGGGCCGCACCGCCTCTGTCTCAATACTGTAGCCGAGCAGCTCCATCCGGCCATCGAAGGAAAGGTCCAGCCGCTCGGGAATGGCGGCCAGCTCCGCCTCCGTCAGGAGCGGCGGGCGCGCATAGGCCGGCCGGATGATGCCGAAGGGTGTCCAGAGAGCGAGGGCGGCCATGACGACAGGAGCCAGGAAGGCCAATCCGTAATGCGTGATGCGTGATGCGTAACCCTCGCTGTTGCCGTGTGTGTTGCTCCGGGCGACCTTGCGCAGTAGGCAGTACGCAGTATGCCCCAGAGAGCTTAACCCTAGCACCAACAAGAACGACAGACACCCGATCGCCGGAAAGATGAGTCGCCCCTGGCTGGCGATGGTCAGCAGCGTCCAGCGCACCAGGCTGACGAGGAGCATCAGCGGATAGGCCGCGACAAGGCCCAGGCGAAAGGCGGTGTCCGCATCGGGCAGGCGGCGCTGCCACACGCGGCGCGCGACCCCCAGCCCCAGCCCGGCCAGGGCGGCCACAGCCAGCCCGTTGAGCAGGTTGTAGAACCACTCCGGCGCGGCCACGTTCACCCCGCCAAAGAGGCCCCAATAGGCCATGACAAAGCCCTTCCATTCGCCGAGGAGCTGGCGCAGGGTGGGCTTGGGGAAGCGCGGGCCAGCGATGGCCACAAAGACGTTAAAGCCCAGAGGGTCGCCATAGAGGCGCCAGTTGCGATAGTACCACCAGCCGGCCACCAGGGCCGCCGCACCGACCAGGCACACCCCATCGCGGAAGAAGGACTTCCAGTCGCGCCGGCGCCAGGCCACCCAGGCCAGAACCAGGCCGGCCGGCCCCAAGAGGGCCAGGGCGCTCACCTTGCTGAGGGCAGCCAGGCCGATGACGGCACCGATGAGCAGCCAGCGGCCCGGGCCGGAGGGCAGGCGGAGTTGGCGCAAGAGCAACCAGAACGAGGCCGTGCTCAGGGTCACCAGCAGGTTGTCGTTATTCACCGAGCCGGCGATAAAGAGAAACATGGGCGTAAAGGCAGCCACGGCGGCGGCAGCCAAGGCCAGTTCGGGCCGGCGCGGCAGTATCTCGAGGCCGGCCAGGTAGGTAAAGAGCACGGTCAGCGCGCCCAGGAGCACCGAGAGCCCGCGCGCCAGGTGCACCGCCAGCACGGCGCCTCGGAAGGGAAACCCCTCCTGCGGCGTGTGGATGACCATATTGGCGTTGCCGTCCCGGCGGATGAGGCCGATATCGGCGTGCGGGTTCCGCTGCGGCAACTGCGGCAGGTCGTCGCTGGGCACCCAGCGCGTGACCAGCGCTGCCAGCCCATAGTAGAGCGGCGGCTGGCAGCCCTCCTGGCGCCAAGGGCCCAGGTTGGCCGGGTCCTGCACGGGGAGCCCACCGCCGCCGGCCAGGTGCTGCACAAAGGGATAGTGCCACATCTCGTCCGAGGCCTCAAAGAGGGGGGTGATGACGCTGTAGGTTGTGCCCAGGATGAGAAAGGCCAGAACGAGGACCCAGATCCCCCTATGTAGCGACGGCTTCCAGCCGTTCGTGCCTGCGAGGCGCAAACCGCTAAAGCGGTCACTACATGGGGCCCGCTTAGGCCAACGCATCATAGACCTCCCCTGTGCGCTCGGCAATCCGCTCCCAACCGAACTCGGCCGACAGATCCCGGGCGCCCCTTGCCAGCCGCGCCCGGGCGTCCGGGTCGGCAATCAGCGCCGCAATGCGCGTGGACAGGGCGAGCGCATCGCCCGGCGGCACCAGGGCCATGTTGTCGCCCTCCACGACCTCCCGCAGCGGCCGGTGCGGCTGGGTGCTCACCACCGGCAGGCCATGGACCAGAGCGGCCATCAGCGAGCCGCGGCGGAAGGAAACCCCGTCGCGGTAGGGCAGCACGCACAGGTCCGCCGCCAGCAGATAGGCCGAGACCTCCTCGGCCGTTGTATAGCCCGTCCAATGGACGTAGGGCTCGACGCCCAGCGCCGCGATCTGCTCGCGCACGCGCGCCAGGTAGGCCCGGTTGGTGGGGTCGCTATCGCCGACCTGGCCGCCCACCAGCCAGAGGTAGACGGGCAGGTTGCGCCGGCGCAGCAGGGCCAACGCCTCCACCAGCTCTTCGCCGCCCTTGCTCTCGTTCAAAAAGCCGAAATAGGCCAGCACGATATCCCCTGCGCCGATGCCGGCCCGAGCGCGCCAGGCCGCACGGTCATAGCCCGCCGGCGGCGCGGGATGGATGTTGGAGCCGATGGGGATCAGCGCCGGGGGCCGGGCCAGGTAGGGGGAGAGGGTAACCTCGTCCTCGACGTTGGTCACGACGGCCCGCGCCGCGCCGCGCGCCATCTCCACGACGGTGCGGAAGCGCAGCGGCCCCGCCTTGGGAAAGATGTAGGGCACGCGCAGGTCGTGAAAGGTTACCACCGTGCGCCGCCCCCAGGCCGAGAAGCGTGGCCAGAGGTTGATTGCCGGGTGCAGGCCGTAGGCGGCAGACTGGTACTGCACGTGGACCACATCGGGCGCCAGGCTGCCTAGCGCCGCATTCAGGCTGCGCCAGGCGCCCCAGCCCCAGCCGTCAATGCGCCGCTCGACCGGCACCGGGCCCGCGGAATCGTCCGCTGAGGCCGCCCCACCTGTCAGGACGAAAGCATCCACACCGCGCCGCCGCAACGCCGCCGCCAACTCGCGGGTATAGTCGCCCACGCCGCCCTGCTGGGGCGGATACTCGGCGGAAACCAGGCAAACTCTCATACCGGCCGGCCCTCCTTGTGGGCAGGGGGCAGGCCCGAGCGCAAGACCGCGCCGTAGGCCCGCAGCCGTCCGGCGCGCAGCGCGCGCTTGTGCCCGAGGAGCCATTTGAGCCCCTCCTCGGCCCACTGGTAGGCGTAGGTGGCCAGCAGAAAGGCGCGCAGCACCGCCGCCCAACCGCGCCCGTGCACCTGGCGATAGTAGCGTAGCTTGCTGCGCTGAAAGTGGATGTGCCGCGCGGCCACAACCTGCTCGCTGGAACGGCCTTCGTGGTGGATCACCGTCGCCGCCGGCAGGTAGACCACCCGCCAGCCGCAGGCCTTGATGCGCCGGCACCATTCCATCTCTTCGGAGTACATAAAATAGCCCTCGTCGAGGAGCCCCGCCTGCTCGATGGCCTCCCGCCGCACCAGGAGCGCCGCGCCGACCAGCCAGTCGACGTCGGTCTCTACGCCATCGGGGCAATCCAGCATATAGTAGCGGCTGAGCCAGCGGTTGCGGGGGAACCATTGCTGCAGCAGAGTCGACTCCACAAAGCCGGTGAACGGCGTGGGGAAGCGCCGCCGCGAGGGCTGGGGCCGCCCGTCGCCGTAGCGCAACTGAGGGCCGGCCACGCCCACATCGGGGTGGGCGTCCATATAGTCGAGCAGGATCGTCAGCGCGTCGCCCACGACCTCGGCGTCGGAATTGATGAGCAAGACGTAGCGGCCGGCGCTCACCGGGATGGCCTGATTGTTGGCCGCCGCAAAGCCACGGTTGTCGGCGTTGGCCAGCAGGTGCACGCCCGGAAACGACTCGCGCACCATATCCGGCGAGCCATCGGCCGAGGCGTTATCGACCACCCAGATATCGAGCGTACGGCCGCCGGGCAGCGGGTAATAGCCCTCCGTTGACGGAGGCTGTCCGCGCGTCAGGGAGAGCAGAGCCTTGCGCAGCAGTTCGCGCACATTCCAACTGACAATGATGACGGATATATCTATCATAGTCGTAGATCAGTGTCTCGTGGGAACTGAGGGGTCTGAGGGAACTCGGGTGACGCCTGCGAGTTCCCAAGAGTTCCTACAGTTCCCGCTCTACCACAAACTCTGCCAGCTCTCGGAGCGCCCGTTGGTACGGCCCATCGCCCAGGCCGGCAATGGCGCTCACGGCGCGGCCGGCAAAGCTGCGCGCCTCCTCGCGACAGAGTTCGATAGCCGGCGAGGTTGTCACGGCGACGACCAGGTCGTGCACCGCCTGTTCGCCGGCGCCGTCGCCCAGCACCGTTTCCACCAGCGACCGGGAGCCGCCGCTCTGCAGGTAGTGGTAGACGGGCAGGGTCGCAATCCCCTGGCGCAGGTCGCTGCCGACGGGCTTGCCCAGGTGCTTCTCATTGCCCACGAAATCGAGCACGTCGTCAACGAGTTGAAAGGCCATGCCCAGGTTCTCCCCATACGCACGCAGGGCCTGCGCCTGCTCGGCAGGGGCCTGGCCCAGGAGGGCGCCGGCCTCGCAACTGGCCGCAAAGAGCGACGCCGTCTTGCTATAGATGCGCCGGTAGTACCCCTCGCGGGCGCCGCGCCAATCAAAGAGCGAGAGCATCTGGCGCAGCTCACCGTCGCAGATGGTCGCCAGTGTGTCGGCAAAGAGCGAGGCGACGCGGGTGTTCTCCGTCCTGACGGCCAGCGCCGCCGCGCGGGCAAAGAGGTAATCGCCGGCCAGAACAGCCGCGCCACGGCTCCAACTGGCGTTCAGAGTATCGCGGCCGCGTCGCAGCCGCGCCCCATCGATGGTATCGTCGTGGATCAGGGTGGCGGTATGCAGCATCTCCACAGCGGCGGCCAGGTCGATGACCGGCTCGGGATGCCAACGGTGCAGGCGAGCGGCCAGGACGACCAGGGCGGGCCGGAGGCGCTTGCCGCCGCTCGTGAGAATAGCCTCCAGGGCTGAGGATAGGGGCTCGTGCGTAGCACGCACGGTGGCCAGGATCCGCTCTTCGACCGCGGCCAGGTCGTCGCGGATCGGCTCGAATATGGGCAACAGGTTCACCAAAGACTCCTCAGCGTGCCATCGGAAGAACGGGAGGCGGACGAGCGCGGATGAACGCGGATCAGTATTGTAGCCGCGCCATCGTGGCGCGTTCCCCCACGCTCGGAGGCGCGGCGCGATGCCGCATCTACGGCACGGTGTAATCGGCGTTCATCCGCGTCCTATTCTACCCCAAAGAGCACGCGGGCGTTCTCACTCGTCATCTCGCCCAGCTCGCCCACTGAGAGCCCGCGCAGCTCGGCCACTCGCTCAGCAACATAGTGCACATAGGCGGGCTCATTCCGCTGGCCGCGGCGGGCCTGTGGCGCCAGATAGGGGCAATCGGTCTCGATCAGCAGGCGCTCCGCCGGCACGAGGCGCGCCACGTCAGACAGTACACTATTGCGAGGGTAGGTAACGGGTCCGGCGATGCCGATATAAAAGCCCAGGTTCAGGACGGCACGCGCCAGGGCAAGGTCGCCGGAGAAGCAGTGCATAACCCCGCTGAGGCTCGCCCCGGGCCGTTGCGCCTCACGCCGCAGGATGGCCAGTGTTTCGGCGTGGGCGTCGCGGTCGTGCACGATCACCGGCAAGCCCAGTTCCCGGGCCAGGGCCAGTTGCGCCTCAAAGGCCTCGCACTGCTGCGCGCGAGGCGAGAGGTCGCGGTAATAATCCAGGCCGATTTCGCCGACGGCTACCACCCGTGGGTTCTGGGCCAGCGTCCGCAACTCGGCCAGCGTCACCCGGTTCACCGTGGCGGCATCGTGGGGATGGATGCCCACCGCCGCCCAGATGCCCGGCTCTCGCGCGGCCAACTCTACCGCCCGGCGGCTGCTGAGCAAGTCGGCGCCCACATCAACCAGCCACTCCACACCGGCCTCAGCGGCCCGCTGCAGAACCGCCCGCCGGTCGGTGTCGAACTGGGGCATGCCAACATGGGCATGGCTGTCTACGAGTCGCACGCCTCTCCCCTCTCTTCGAGGATGGCGGGAGTCTATCATAGTCACGCCCTTTTGGCAAGATTCCCTGCCGTCGTTGCTTGACGCCGGCGAGGCCTATTCCAGTATTTCGGCCAGGCGTATGAGCCGCAAGGCGATGTTATTGCGGTAGGCGGGGCCGTGGCCGGGGAGGACGGCCAGGGGATCGAGGTCGGCAAGGCGGCGCAGGGCGGCGACCATCTCCTGCCGCCTGTTGGGGGTGGGGCCGGGCACTGCCTCCAGATGGCCCCGGCTGACGCGCAACAGGTCGCCGGAGAAGAGCAGCCGCGATTGCCGGGCGAAAAAGACGGTGTGCTCGAGGCTGTGCCCGCCGGTGTGGATGACCTGCAGGCCACCGAGGGTCGGCAACAGCGCCCCATCATCCAGCGGCTCGGCGGCCAGCTCCAGGCGGGTGGAGCGGACAAAGAGCCGGCGCAGAGCAACGAGGGTGGAGCGGAGCCCCCGCTCGCCGCGCGGTATCTGCCCGGTCTCCAAGCGGCGCAGGGCATCGGGGTGGGCACAGATGCGCGCACCGGTAGCCGCCACCAGGTCCAGGATGCCGCCGACGTGGTCCATATCCACATGGGTCAACAAGATGCAGGCCAGGTCCCGCGGCTGCCGTTCCAGGCTGCGGATGTAGCGCACGATCCGCGGCGCACTGCCCGGCCCGCCGGCGTCGACGAGGCTGAGTTCAGCCCCGCCCAGCAGGTAGACCATGCTGCCCACAGCGCGTATGGCAAAGACCCCTGGTGCTACTTGCATCCTCCCCTCCATCGCCAGCGGCCTGGGGGAGTCCAGCAATTCCTGGGCCTGTGCGCTATGGGCGGCTCCCCACCTCGAAAGGCGGCAGGTAGGCGATATCCGTCTCCTCCCCGAGCAGCCGCAAATTGCGCCAGCCGCCATCAGCGGTCCGCTCAGAGGCATGACGAGGGAGCCCGGTCGGCTGGTGTTCCGCCGAGCTCCCTCGAGCTACCCAATGCCTATTCCGCGCTACGCTCGTGCCAGGGCCGGTCCCATAGGATGCTGTAGCTGGCGGTGCCATAGGTCGCCAGGTCGGCGTCGAGCGGCCGGCCGCTCTGCAGGGCCTGGCGCTGGGAGCGCAGCCAGTGAGCGGCGACGTCGTAGCGGGCCAGGGTGCCCCGATACAGGCGCAGCGTCTCGGCCATGCCTTTGGGCTTGGCCCGCTGCTGCCACACGTCCATGAACTCGGCGCGCAGGCGGAGCATGGCCTGCCAGCGCCGGTCAAGCTCGACCAGCCAGCGCCCCATCTCCTCGCCGGCGGCATCGCGGTCGGCACCGGCAGCCATCTCGGCCAGCCCGCTGCGAATGCGCTGCGACAGCGCGACCTTCTCGCCCGCTTCGGCGATTAGCCGGGCCGAGAAGGCCATCTCGCGCAGAGCCTGCCCCTCGCGGTTGCCGCAGGCCGCCGAGCCAAAGACCTCCTCCGCGGCGCGCCCCACCTCGCGCAGTTCCTTTACGGATTCGGCAGGCAATTCCTCAATCATACGCCCGATCAGCGGCTCGTCAAAGAGGGCGTAGACGGTGTTCGAAGCGTTCCGCCGTGCGACGCCGGGCAGGGCGTTCACGCTGCCCAGCATGCGTATGGCCCTCACCACGGCATCGCCCTGGGCCGGCCCAAAGAACAACTGCCCAAAGGCCGGATCAAAGACCTCATCCGCGGTCTCGCCACCGTTCCAGGCCTGCTCGGCGCCGTAGGCATAGCCGTAGAAGGACTGCCCAAGGGGCTGGTAGTGGCCCATGTCGCCCCAGTCGGTGTTCAGCAGGCCCACGGCGCCGTTCGCCGTCGCCTCGCGAGCCAGGGTGCGGATGTTGCCGTTCGAGTTGTCGATGCGCGGAAAGAGCGTGTTCCACGAGGATGTGCCCGGGCAGACGAGAAAGCGCCGCCCGCTCTCCCCCAGGAGGGCCGTCGAGGGATAGCTCTCCTCGGCCTCATAGTGCCAGTCCAGCAAGGTGATATCCTCGGGCAGGTCGGCGATCACCTCCGGGTGCTGGAGCAGGATATCGGCCCACATCTGCATCGTGCGCCCATAAGAGCCGACCAGCTCGTGCACCCGCAGCATGTGCTCCAGGTAGAGGCGGCCCGGCCCAATCTCCTGCGCCCGCTGCTCGGAGCGGCCCTTGCCCAGGTCCCACGTCTCGTCGCAGTTGACGTTGAACTGGCGCGAAGAGAAGGCGGGCAGGAAATCGGCATACAGCTCGTCCAGGAAGCGATAGCCCTCCTCAACGGTCGGCGCCAGCGACCAGCACAGCTCCGTCTCCGCCAGGTGGCGATATGCCGGCAGCGAGAGGATGTTCATCATGTGCCCAAAAGACTGCAGGTTCGGCACCAGCTCTACATGGTGTCGCCGGCAGTGGGCATCGAGGGCCAGCATCTCTTCGTTGGTCAGGCGGTCGGTCGTGGCCCCGATATCCGGGTGGCGCGGGAAGAAAAAGTTGTGCTCCTGGTGCATCTGGAACTGGTTGATCTTGAAAAAGCTGAGCTTTTCCACCAGCTCTTTGAGCGTCTCCAGAGTGGGGACCTTGCCGCGGCACACGTCCAGCATGACGCCGCGCTCGGCCAGGGCGGGGGCATCGTCGATAGCCACCTGCGGCAGACATTTGCCGTGCAGACGCACAAGCTGGCGCAGGGTCTGCACGCCGTAAAAGAGGCCGCTGGCGCTATCCGCGGCGACCACCACACCCCGGGGGCCGATCCACAAGCGGTAGGCCTGCTCGGGCAGGGGCGCCTCCGGGGCCTCCCAGCCAAACTCAGCGGGCGGAAAGGTGCCGCCATCACGACCGGCGCGCAGCAGGACAATGGTGCCCTCCCGGCGATGCGGGCGATACTGCCGCTCGATGGCCGGGGTTAGCCCGGTGACCTCGGCAATCTCGGCCTGCAGTTGGCGGGCGGCGTAGAGATCATCGTCATCGGCGGCAGCGGGCAGGCAGATCAGGGTATCGGCAGTAAGGGCCAGGCAGCCGGCCTGTCGCTTGATCGAGCGCGGGCGGGGAACCAGGTGCAGGGGCTGTTCCATGGGTATACTCCTTGTGGTGAACGGCCGCAAGCTGCGGACCGGGCGCTGCTCCCCCCATTATAGCGGCAATGGAGCGCCCCCTCAAGTATCCCCCGGAGAGCCTCGGCGATTGGGTTTGCAGGAGCCCACAGGCATGCTATAATCGGTTTACATGGTTCAAATAACCCCTGTGTGCAAGGACCCGGGATAGGAGAGTGTCATGTCCGGAACAGTATTGGCCATCATATTCGTCGCGCTGGGCGCCGCCAGTTGGCTCGCCGAGCATCGGGCGCAGCGGCATGCCGGGCGCTGCCTGCAGGCCGTCCACGCCCCACGTTGGGCTGCCTGGCTCTGCGGCAACCCCAGGGGCGACAACACCCTCGACCTCGAGCACGGCGTGCGCCAGCTCACGGCGTTGGTCTTCCTCCTCGGCGGCCCCCTCGCCCTCCTCTGGCAGCGCACCCCCCATATGCAGGCCGGGCTGGTTTTCACGGCCTACGTCGCAGTGGCGTTGCCGGCCACTATTTGGGTTGAGCGGGCCAGGCAGCGTGCGGAGCAGGAACGGAATATGCTCATGGATACGCCAGAGCCCGGCAGGGCCTACGGGCGCCGCCGGACGGCATAGCTCTTACCGACGCACAGCTTTGGGAGGAGAACGGTGAGCACTGACACTGCCACGTACCCCATCCGAGCCGTGATCTTTGACCTCGACGGCGTGCTGACCGATACCGCCGAGTACCATTTTCGCGCCTGGAAGCGGCTCGCCGATGAGGAAGGCATCCCCTTCACCCGCGAGGACAACGAAAAGCTGCGCGGCGTTTCGCGGCGCAGGTCCCTGGAGATCCTGCTGGCCGGGCGCACGGTGCCCGAAGAGCAGGCGCAGGAGATGATGGCCCGCAAGAACCGTTACTATCAGGAGTCAATCACCGAGATCTCGCCGGCCGACCTGTTGCCCGGCGTGCTCGACCTCCTGGCCGGGCTGCGCGCCGCCGGGGTCAAGATTGCCGTAGCCACCGTCAGCCGCAACGGGCGCACGGTGATCGACGGCCTGGCCATCTGGGAGCGCATCGATGCCCTCTCCGACGGCTACAGCGTGGGCCGCAGCAAGCCCAGCCCGGACCTCTTTTTGCATGCCGCCGCCCAACTGCAGGTGCCTCCTTCCGAGTGCGTCGTGGTTGAGGATGCGGCGGCGGGCATCGAAGCCGCCCAATCGGCCGGCATGCACGCGGTGGCCCTGGGCCCGGCAGCGCGCTTTGCCGAGGTGCGCGCCGATGTGATCCTGCCTTCACTGGAAGGGGTCTCTTGGCAGGGGCTGCAGGCCCACCTGGCGGCGCGCCGGCGCGCCGCCGAGGTCTGGACGGTGCAGCACGAGCGCTTTGAGGGCTCGCCCCATCGCCAACAGCGCTGGGAGACGGTCCTGACCATCGGCAACGGCTACCTGGGCACCCGCGGCTCGCTCGAAGAGCGCCACACGGGCGACGTCCCGGCGACGCTGATCAGCGGCCTCTTTGACGGCACGCCCATCGTGCACACCGAGCTGGCCAATGCGCCGGACTGGCTGGCCCTGCAGTTGTTCATCGACGGCGAGCGCTTTTCCCTGGAGCAGGGCCACATCCTGGCCCACACGCGCACCCTCGACCTGCGCGACGGCACGCTGACCCGGCTCGTGCGCTGGCGCAGCCCCGCCGGGCGCACGGTCGAGATCCGGATCAAGCGCTGGGCCGATATGGATAACGTGCACCTCTGCACCCTGCAGTACGGCGTGACCGCGCTGGACTTTTCTGGCGACCTGGAGATACGCGCCGAGCTGGACGGCACGTCCGAAAACCCGGCCACCCTGGCGCCCACCGTCATCGGCCTCAAGCACTGGCGGCCGGTCGCCCACGGGCACCCCACGCCCCACACAGCCTACCTGCACCTGCGCACCCGGGTAAGCGAGACGGAACTCGCCACGGCCATGCACCTAAGGGTGGAGGGGCTGGCCGAGGCAGAGTATGCCCCGCGCGATTCGGCCCACGCCCCGGGGGTCGCCGCACGCTTTCGCCTGGAGCAGGGCGAGACGGCTGTGGCCACCAAACTGGTGGCCTACTATTCCACGCACGATAGCGAGGACCCACGCCAGGCCGCGCTGGACGCGCTGGAAGCGGCGACAGCACAGGGCTACCACGCCCTCTTGCGCAGGCACCGTAACGTCTGGCAGGACCTCTGGCGCGATTGCGACATGGTCATCGAGGGCGACCCGGCGGCCCAGCGCGCCATACGCTACAATATCTATGAGCTGCTCATCGCCGTGCCCCGCCACAGCGACCGGGTGAGCATCGCAGCCAAAACGCTCAGCGGATTCGGCTATCGCGGGCACGTCTTTTGGGATACAGAGATATTCATCGTTCCCTTCTTTACCTATACCCGGCCCGAGCTGGCCCGCAATCTGCTCATGTACCGCTTCCATACCCTGCCCGGCGCGCGCGAGAACGCCCGCAAGGCCGGCTACGAGGGCGCCATGTATGCCTGGGAGAGCGCCGACGACGGCCTGGAGACGACCCCGCGCTGGGTGCCCGGCCCCGAGGGTGGGCTGATACGCATCTGGTGCGGCGACATTGAGCAGCACATCTCGGCGGACGTGGCCTATGCCGTGTGGAAATACTGGCAGATCACCGGCGACGACGACTTTATGCGCGACTATGGCGCTGAGGTCTTTTTGGACACGGCCGTCTTTTGGGGCAGCCGCGTGGAGTGGAACGCCGACGCCGGCCGCTACGAACTCTCGGACGTCATCGGCCCCGACGAGTATCACGAGCACGTGAACAATAATGCCTACACGAACCGCATGGTCCAGTGGCACCTGCAAAAAGCCATCGAACTCCTGGCCTGGCTGCGTGACCAACACCCTGACCAAGCGTCTACACTCATAGAGCGCCTGGGCCTGAGCGACGAGCGGCTGGCCCACTGGATGGGGGTCATCCGCGAGATACACATTCCCTACGACCCGCAGACCAAGCTCTTTGAGCAGTTCGACGGCTTTTTCCAACTGCGCGACATCAACTGGGAGGCTCTGGAGCCGCGCACGCGCCCGGTGCAGGAGGTGTTTGGCATCGAGCCCACGCAGAAACTGCAGGCGATCAAGCAGGGCGATGTGCTCATGCTCCTGTACCTGCTCGGCGACGAGTACGATGACGAGGTAAAGCGGGCCAACTGGGACTATTACGAGCCACGCACCGACCACACCTACGGCTCGTCGTTGGGGCCGGCCATTCACGCCATCATGGGCGTCCACTTGGGCTATGCTGATGATGCCTATCAGCACTTTGTCCGCGCTGCCTTTGTGGACCTGGATGACCTGCGCGGCAACACCCGCGACGGCATCCACGCCGCCTCGGCAGGGGGCGTATGGCAGGTAGCGGCAATGGGCTTTGCCGGCATGACCGTCGGGCCGGAGGGGCTCTCCTTCGCGCCCAACCTGCCGGCGCGCTGGCAACGCCTGCGCTTCACGGTTCGTTACCGTGGCCGGAGGATAGAGGCCGACCTGAAAGCCGAGCCGGTCGAAGCTCGCTGAGGCAGCGATGCAAGGATCCAGAAAACCCAGGGCCAGCGTTAGGCGCGGGTAAAAAGGGGCCGAAAAACCGGTTCTTTGCGGCGCTTGGAGTGTTACAATATAGAGAGGGTTACCCGCGTGCTGCTGTGGTCCTGTTATAGAGGGGCACGATGCAGATTGGTGTTATCTCGCCACAGGACTGGGGGCTGCAGATATCCGAACCCATTTCCGAGGCGCCCATTCCCGACCTGGGGGTGTCTCCGGCGGAGGTGGAGCGCCGGCTGCGCGCCAACACCTTTGAATGGCTCCCCGGCCAGTACAGCAAGGAAATGGGCGCCTTTCACGGCTACTACAGCGCGCCACGCCAGACCTTGGAAGAGCCGCAGACGGCAAACCTGATCGGTCCCTGGCAGCTCGTTGCCGCCTACGACCGCTACCACGACGAAGAACTCTTGGCCAGGGCGCGCCGGGCGGCCGAGTGGTTTCACGAACACTTTGTAGTGGCCCATCCGATGCACATCGGCATCGGCGGCATCCGAGACACGTTCCGCCGGCACGAGTTGTGGGTCAAGTATGCGGCCGAGTTCGCCATCCTCAACGCCGGGCTCTACCGTCGCACCCAGAGCGGCGAGTACCTGCGCCGTGCCCGGCAGAGCGCAGCCTTTCTCATCCAGTCGGCGCGCTATGGCTTCTCGCCCAAGTATAACGAGCAGACCGAGTCCTGGGAGGAAAAAGGCTGGCAATCTTTTGGGCGGGTGGTCGAGGCCTACCTGGAAATCGAGCGGGCCACCAACGAGCCGGAATGGCGAGAGCGGGCGATCAAGTGGGGCGAGTTCGGCCTGACGCTGCAGGCACCCGATGGCGGCTTTTACCTGATCAACGACGACTATTTCAACACCGACCTGGCCGCCGACGAACTGCGCGCGCTGGTCTTTCTCTACGAGTTGACCGAGCGCGAAGAGTTCTTGCACGCGGCGCTGCGCTTTGCCGAATTCCTGCTGGCCCGGCAGCGCAACGACGGGGCCTGGCCCCTATCGATCGACCGTGACGGGAATATCGTCGTGCCCACGGTCGGCCCGGGCGATGTTCCTAACATTGCCATCGCATTGCTCCGCCTCCACAGGGTGACGGGCGATGCCCGATTCCGCCGCTCGGCCATGCTCGCCTTCCGCTACTCGCAGAGCGTGCAGGCCCGGCCGCAAAGTTCGCACCCCTACCTGGACGACCCACGGGTCCGCTGGGGTTTCTGGTCCTGGGATCCCTACTATGACTTTACCCTGTCTGCAGACCAGAGCACGCACCACGTGCGGGGGATGATGTTCCTGCTCGATACAGAGAGCGCATATTGACACTCCGACCGTCCTGGTCTAGAATGACCACCACGTTGTTTCTTTCCGGGAGTGGAAATGCCGTTATATGCAAGCGATCGCAAGTGGCGTTCGCGGGAGGCCCTGACCACCCTGATCCGGGGTCATCTGGTCCGTTATCCGGCAGCCGAGCCACGCGATATCTACAAACTCTTATACCAGGGCGTTCTGGGCCCCGAGCATATGGTCGATTCGGTCGAGGAATTCGAGGCAGACCTCCGCGCCGAGCTGGACGAGGTCCAGCCCGACGAGAACGAGCCCCTGTGGGACCCTCTTCGCCCCGACGGCCTGCTCGGGCGCCTCAACCTGCGCCCCTTCAAGGCCCGCGGCGGTGACCCCTCGCGTCTGCTCGAGGCCTGCCTGCGCACCTCCTTCCAGCGCTGGGGCACCCCCGAAGACCTCAAACGCGCCTGGGATACCTTCAGCAGCCTCACTCGGCAGGGCACCTGGCCCTCCATGTCGCCGGGCCGCACCGACATACTGACCCGCTACCTCATCCTGCACAACTACCCGACCATGCACCACTCGACCATGTTCCGCCGCAGCTATGCCCCGGCTTACCGCGTCATCGCCGCCCGCTGGACGGGGATGCTGCTGGTGTTGGGGTTGCCGTCCACGCTGTAGCGGTTACCCCTTCAACCACCGATCCAAAAACCGGTACGCTTCCTCACGCACGGGCTGAGGGAAGCCGTGCCCCCCCGCGAAGAGCAGGGCCTGGAAATGATCCGGCACGCCGGCGCGGGCATAGGCCGCCTGGGCCGCAGCAATGATCTCGCGCACGCCGTCGATGGGAAAGATGCGGTCCTCCTCGCCGGCGGTGAGCATAAAGGGGCAGGGGGCCAGGCTGGCCACGAGCCCGTCCATATCGGCAACGCGCAAGAGCCCCGGCAGGTACATGGCCAGATTGTGGTTGATCCGGTCGCGCAGGATAGTCTTGAGGGTGCCCAGGCCGCAGGAAGAGACGGCGGCGCGCACGCGGGCATCGTACCAGGTGAGCCAAAAGGCCTCTTGCCCGCCGAGGGAATGGCCGATGACCCCCAGGCGGTCGTGCTGCACAATCTCCAGGCTCTGCAGCAAGTCGAGTCCACGCACCAGCTCAAAGGTATAGCGAGCCTTGAGCGAGCTGCCTTCCAGCAAGAGCCGCGTGGCCAGGAAGCGCTCGTACATCGCCCCGTCGGGCGCCGTGCCCTCGGCCCGCTGATACTCCGGCGGGCGCCGGTCCTCAAAGCCCGGCAGGTCCGGGCAGAGCACCACATAGCCCCGCCGGCAGAGTTCGAGCCCGTAATGGTACATAGGGTTGGCGCTGAGGCCGGCCGGCTCCGACTTGCCGAGGTAGAACTGGCCGGCGTGCTGGTGGATGGTCAGGATAGCCGGGAAGCAATCCTGGCCGCTGCGGCGCGAGGGCACCAGGAGGTAAGCCTGGGTGCGCTCGCCGTCGCTGACGGCATAGTCGATCAGCGCTCGCCGTCCGCCGGCAAACGCCGCCTCCGAGCGCACAGCCATCGCCAGCGGAGCAGGCGTCGGCGGCTCCCCCAGAAGCGGTAGCACCAATGCACGTATGTTCATCTCTGTCCTCCATCGTGGCGGCCCCTGGGCCCGGCCTTAGCCCAGGGCGAGGTTGGGGATGTTAGGGACAAGGTCTACAAAGCTTTAGAAGTATACCCAACATCCTAAATCCTCTTCTGAGATCCTGCACTGGGATAATGCCGCAAGCATGAGGCCCGATCGTTGGCCCGGGCGCTTTTCTCCGGCAGATTGTTGGTGGATTGGGGCTGGGGAACCTTGAGGAGACCGGCAGAAGTGTACACTGATTCCTGGAAATGCGCAAACGTGCCTTGGCGTTGAGCACGGCAGCGAGGCGTGGTATACTCGGCCTGCGGTCACCATGTGCGTATAGGGAGTGTCTGTGCGTAACCCGACGGTCCGCAATCTGTTACACGAGACGCTGGTCTTTACCAACCGGCTGGGGCAATTGCCCTGGCCGTTCACCCCCCTGGCCGTCGCCGGCCTGGCGGGCTCGCTGGCCCTGCCGGGCATACCGCTGCCGCGCATCCTCTGGCTGGCCCTCTGGTCCCTGGCAGACTGGCTGCTCTTGGCGGCGCTGCCGCGGCGGGGCATCTCCTACGGGCCCGTGCAGCCCTCGCATCTGGCCCTCTTGGGCGTGCGCGGTGTGCTGACCCTGCTCGGCCCGTTGGCCTGGGCGTTGCAGCCTGGGCTTTGGGCCGTGGCCGCCTATGCGGTGGCCGTCGAGCCGCGCCGGCTGCAGCTTACCCGCCTCACCCTGCGCAACCCGCAAGCGCAAGAGGGGGCGCGGCCGCTCTCCATCGTCCACCTCAGCGACCTGCACATCGAGCGCCTCACCGAGCGCGAGGAACAACTGCTGGCCCTGGTCGAGCACCTGCAGCCGGATATCATCCTGCTCACCGGCGACTATTTGAACCTCTCCTACGTGGGCGAGGAGCGCGCCATCCGCGATGCGCGCCGCTTCCTGGCCCGGCTGCACGCCCCGCAGGGCGTGTATGCCGTCCGCGGCACGCCGCAGGTGGACCCACGCTGGGTCATGCCACGGCTCTTTGCTGGGCTAGGCATCACCGTGCTGGAGGGGGAACAGCGCGAGGTGGCCGTCGGCGGGCACCGGCTGCGGCTCGTCGGCGTCGGCTGCGACCGTGACCCCGTGCGCGACGAGGCCATGCTGCGCGCCGCCCTGAACGGCTCCGCAGACGGGGCCTACACCATCCTGCTCTACCACATGCCGGACCTCTTTGAGGCGGCCGGCGAGCTGGGGGTTGACCTGCACCTGGCCGGCCACACCCACGGCGGCCAACTGCGCGCGCCCCTCTACGGCGCCATCATCACCGGCTCCTCCTTCGGCAAGCGCTACGAAGCCGGCGCCTACCGTCCCGGTGGGCGTAGGGGCGGGGTGACCCCACCCCTACTCTACGTCTCGCGGGGCATCGGCCTGGAGGGCCTCGGCGCCCCCCGCGCCCGTTTTCTCTGCCCGCCGGAGGTAGTGCACATCCGCCTGGAGTAAGGGATGGCATCGGGGCTATGTGGGATACACCTCCGGCATGGGCAGCGCGGCCAGCACCTGCAGCATCTGCAGGTAGCACTCGCGGGGTGTATCCGGAATAGCGCTGCCGCTCTCGCGTATCAGACGCAGCGCAATCACCATCTCGTGCGCCTCATCGTCCGAGATACTCCGGCGGCGATGCGACGAGCGATCGGCGCGCTCCAGCATCTCTTCCCAGGTCGACGGCTTGCCGCCGCGATAGAGTTGCTCCACATCCGAAGCCTCAAAGATCACATCCTGACTGGGCATGTCGAACCTCCTGTTGGGGGCTGAGGGCTAGAGATTGGGGATTGGAACGGCGCGCGTCATGGAGTAGCATGCCATGCTGCCCTGATACCGGCGTTTATGGACAGCGAAGGGTTTTCCAGTTCCCAGTCCCTAGCCCCCAGCCCCCAGCTCCTAACCTCTGCTCCTCCAGCCCACGCCCCTGGCCGCCGCCCCGGCGATAGCCCCCACGACAAAGCCGCCTACATGGGCCCACACGGCCACCCCGCCGCTCTGGACCGTCTCTACCCCCAGAGCAAGGAGGCCACTAAAGAGCTGCAGCAACGCCCAGACGCCCAAAAAGATAAAGGCGGCCACCCGCGTCGTCAGCACCAGCACCAGCACGCGCACCTGCCGCACAGGGAAGAGGACGATGTACGCGCCCAGGACAGCGGCGATGGCCCCCGAAGCGCCGATACTGGGGATGACGCTCTCGGGGTTGAAGAAAACATGCGCCAACCCCGCCAGTACCCCCGCCCCCAGGTAAAAGCCCGCGTAGAGGCCGCTGCCCAGCACACGCTCAATGTTGTCGCCGAAAATCCAGAGAAAGAGCATATTGCTGGCAATGTGCAGCCAGCCGGCGTGGATGAACTGCGAGGTGACCAGGGTATACAGGTCCTGCCCCTGGGTGATCAGGGCAGGGATAGTGCCGAAGCGCAGGACAAAAGCCTCCAGCCGCGGCTGGCTCAGGAAGAGCATAAAGAGAAAGACAGCGACATTGATAGCCACCAGGCCAATGTTCACATATGCAACATGCTCGCGGTGGGGGTTCTCGTCACCGATGGGGAAGACCATGGCGCCTCCTGCTTGCCGGTTGAAGCGCATCTGTCCTGATCAATGCGCCGGCTGACGGACCCAGCGGGCTACTTGTAGGACCTAAGCAAAATGCGGGCCATTGGAGGGCTTTTCACGTACAGCCTGAGGGGGCTTGGGTATTGGGGGCCAAGCCGTGTTCGCAACCCAGCCAAGCGGCTCTCACGCCTACCTCGATCGCAGCGGAGGTAAGACGTGGGGGCCCGGCCAGCTACTCTGCAAACACGGCCTATTCCAGCCAGCGGCGCACGAACGGCCAGACCTCCGCCTGGTAGAAACGGTGGCCACCGCGGTTGACGGAGAGGGCCAGCCGGTCGGCGGCGCCGGCGGCGCGGTAGATGGTTTCCAATTCGGTATAGGCGGCACGAACCCCAGCCAACGGAAAGATCGGGTCTTCATCGCCGGCAACGACCAGCAGCGGCCGCGGGGCAATCAGCCCGGCCACATCCGCGCAGCCGGCCACGACGGCCAGCCCCGGCACAAAATTGCAGAGGCAGTGCGCCATCGCGTAGAGGCTCTCGTCCCAGCGGCAAAAGTAGCCGCTGACCACGGCCACTCTCAGGCGCGGCTCCACGGCAGCAACAAAGAGCGCGACTGTCCCACCGCCGGAGTGGCCGACGCAGGCCATCCGCGAGGCGTCGACCTCCGGCCGGGCGGCCAGATAGTCCAGCGCGCGCTGCACATCCCACACGCGCTCGCCCAGCAGGCTGCGGCCCAGCATGGCCGCACGTCCGGCCGAATAGACGCAGGAGACCCCATTCGCAAAGCCGGCGTGATCCTCATCGACGCACTCGCCCATACCACGCAAGTCAGGGCAGAGGGCCACATAGCCCAGGCGCACGGCTTGCAGGCCATAGTCGCGCTCGCCGCCAAAGACCAGCTCGCGCGCCTCCTCGTCCTCGGCAAGGCCGGCCGGCCAGGACTTGCCCGGCCCGTGGCCGTGCAAGGCGACCACCGCCGGCGCCGGGGCTGCGAGCAGCGTGGGGATGAGCAGGTAGGCCGGCAGTCGGAAATCTGCCTCCGTGCGCAGATAGAGCTTGAGGCGGCGATGGTCGCCCATCTCTTCTTCGGCGACCACCTCCACCTCCGGCGCCACCCTGGCCGGCACCTCAGCCAGTAAAAGGCGCCCCAACTCGGCGCGCAGCCTCTCCTGCCACGGGCCGAAAGCCTGCCCTGGCTGCCGCGCATACCCCAGCCGCGGCGCGGAGGCTGCCAGCCGGCGCCGGTAATGCTCCTTGGGCGAGCAGTTACGCGTCATCTTCCTAGTCTCCTTGCCCCTCGTGACGCGGCCCCATCACATTCTACCACAGCAAGAGCAGGTTGCCCCACACGATAGGATCGCCCTCGACGGGGATGTAGAGGTAAAGGGTTGCTCATCCTCAGGTACGGATTGCGCCATCCACGAGCCCTTCGCGACGATCAAGCTCGGGGCACGGCTGCGGAAGAGAGGCCTAGCGCCAATAGGCAGATCGCCCGAGGCCGATATCGCTCAACAGGCCTTCAGTCTATCAGCGTGGCGCCTCGGGCATCGCCTGCAGCGTGCGCTCGAGTTCGTCGACGATGGAACGGTACTTGTCGTGGATCATGGACCTATCCCAGTCCATGAACTCAGCCAGCATGGCCTGTTGCTCATCGTAGGTGAGGTAGCCCATCGAAGCGGGGAAAAAGTGCTCATCCTCAACCCGAAAGTGTCCGGGGAAAAAGTCGATCAGGGCAGCAAACTTGGCCAGGATCGTCTCCAGGGCTGGGTAGCGGCCTTGGACGTAGGCCTGCTTGGCCGCATCCAACTCGGCTACCGTCTGGCTGAGCCAGTGGTGGCCCGCGATGAGTCCCTCCATTGTCCTGCGGTCCTCAGCCGACAGGCGCTTTCTGGCAAGGTCTCTGAAGAGGATGCCTTCCTCTTTGCCGTGGTGGGTGTGCCCGGTGTAGGTGCGGAAATAATCGACGACGGCATCTACGAATACAGAGTCGATCAGGCTCACCTCGCGCACGTGCGCACTCTTGCGGCGCAAGACGGCGACCATCCTCTCGATATGGTGGTGTTCCAGCATCAGGGGTTCAATCGGTCGCATCACTCCACCTCACTGGCGTCAGAAGCGGCTCCGCTGCATCCGGAACCGGCTGCTCCGCTTCCAGCAATACCCGTACCTGCGCCCAAGCCCCTTCGCGCCGGCCAGCCGTTTGGGCTACGCTCAACGGTTCGCGGGGGATGCACCGAGGCCGCCTGTGGGGACTGGCCTGGAACCTGTGGGAGGGGTGCGCTCAATCCTCCATCTCGTCGGCGCTCAGGGCCGAGGGGGCGTGCCCGCGAGCCGCCCGCCAGCCGGAGGCGGCCAGGTAGGCCAGGCCCGCCGCCGCTAAAGCCAGCGCGAGCCAATCCCCTGTTTCCAGGATCTCATAAGTGCGGTAGGTGTCGTGCCAGGGGAAGACGCTCTCGCGGGTTCGCAGCGCGATGAGGAGGATCTCGCCGGCAATCCACAGGGCCACCGCCATGACCACCCAGCCGAAGAGCGGCACCAGCCAGACGGTGGCCAGGGCGAAGCAGAGCATAATCAGGGGCAACAGCAGATCCAGATCAAAGGGGTGGGGCAGCAGAAAAACCGGCAAGGCCGCCAGCACCACCAGCGCACTGCGCGCCAGGAGGCGCGGCAGCGGGCTGGGTTCGGAGGCGCGTGCCTCTGCCGACGAGGCGGACACTTTCTGCCGCACGAAAGCGGCTACCTGCTCATAGTTGCCTGGCGTACAGGCCAAAAAGGCCACCGTGCGCCAGCGGTTGTGCAGGGTGATGCCGTACCAACGCGGATGATAGCCGGCGCGGACAATCCTCCGCCAGCTATGGGCCTCGCGCCCTCCGGCCGTAGCGGCCAGCCCGGCCCCGGCCACACTTGGAGCGCCCCGCAGCATCCCCAGGAGCACCGCCAGCCGGCTGCCGACTATGGCCCGCCTGTCCACGCTTTCAAAGACAACGCCCGCCTCGTTGACGGCAAAGCGGGCGCGAAAGCGGTTGCCGAAAAAGAGCAGCATCACCAGAACCAAGAGCAGGGCCGTGGCCCCCACGCCCACCAGGGTCATCATCAGGGCCATGGGAATCTGCTCCCACTCATCCTCGACGGCAAAGAGGAGGGCCAGCAACCCGAACAGCAGCAACCCGGCCAAGCCCAGGACGGTCGCCAACTGCCTGAGGATCAGCGGATTGGTCAGCAAGCTTACGTCGGCCTCCCAGGCCAAGCCGTCCGGCCCAAGCTGAGCCGGGCGCTCGGCGCCACAGTGCGCGCAGAACCGTTGCCCGGCTGCCAGGGCCCGGCCGCACGTCCGGCAGTTGCCGGGGTTGAGATGCTTCATTCTATCGCTCCGCTGTAGGTGATGCGCCCCAAGCGGCACATAGTTGCATGGTATACGCATATTTGGCGCCTGTCAAAGTGCGGATGCGGTTTGGAGCACACGAAAGGGCACGGAGCGAGGGGCCTCGTCATGGCTGCAGGCAAAGGAGTCCTCCGCGAGCGACTCGGGCGGCCAACCGCCATTGTGGCGCCGGGCGAGCGAGCTGAGGATCACGCAGCGAAGGACCTCGTCATGGCTGCAAGCAAAGGAGTCCTCTGCGAGCGAGTCGGGCGGCCAACCGCCGTCGTGGCGACGGGCGAGCGAGCTGAGGATCGTGCTGCGCCTCTACGTCCTCGGCGCCTGCTGGGCACGCCCCGCGCGCGCTCAACACGACGGCTACCGCAGCTCGGCCGTACTACGCTCGCGCGGGGCTCCCTCCTTTGCCGTCAACCTCGCGCCGGCCCACACAAATGCCAACACTGCACATCTAATTTGACTTGCCCAATATACCGAGTATACTGCACCTGCTTATGCCGGCCGCTCCATACCCCGCCAACGCGGCCGGCAGCTCGTACCCCCGGTTCCGGCCATGCCCTGCGCAACCCTCAGGGCCCTTGGAATGCAGCCGGCGGCGGCCCATGCCGGCATGAGCCGCCGCTCGAGCGGGCGCGTGGGCGCTCGCTCCGTTCGGGCCAGCCCCTGCAACGAACACACAGCCTTGGGGGATGGGCTGGCATTCCCCGTCCTCTCCTCAGGAGGTTCCTCGATGGCCAGATTCCGCCTCTCTACTCTCATCGTCTCTCTCGTCCTCCTCCTGACCATCACCGTGGGTCTGGTCCACGCCCAAAGGCCGCTGCCCGGCACAAGGAGCCAGGCAACGCCCCTCGGCAACACCTTCACCTACCAGGGCTACCTGCAGCAGGACGGCAAACCCTTCAACGGCACCGTGCGCCTGCGCTTCAGCCTCTGGGACCAGGAGAAAGACGGGAAGCAAGTGGGCCTCATCGTCGAGGCGCTGACCGTCCAGGTCAGCGATGGATTGTTCACCGTCAATCTCAACCTGGGCGATGTCTTCCATGGCGAGCAGCGCTGGCTCGAGGTTGCCGTGTACAATCCGGCCACCCACGGCTATACCGTCCTCGAGCCGCGCCAGCCGCTCACCGCCGTCCCCTACGCCATCTATTCCCGCTATGCCCCCTGGAGCGGGCTGCAGGGCGTGCCCCCCGGCCTCGCCGACGGCGATGACGACACCCTGGGCGACCTCTCCGCCACAGCCGGCCAAGTCCCCCAGTGGAACGGCAGCGCCTGGGTCGCCGCTGCGCCCTCAAGCGGCTCAGGCCTGACGCCCGGCCTGGGCCTACGGGTGAGCGAGGATCAGTTCGACGTCGATTTCGCCGGCAGCGGCTCGGAAAACACCGTCGCTCGCAGCGACCATGCCCACACCGGCATATATGCCCTCACCGGCCACGATCACGCAGGTGTCTATGCGCTCAGCAGCCACACGCACGACGGCAGCGACATCAATGGGGCGGTCAGTAAGGCACACACCGCAGATGCCGTGCCCTGGTCAGGTGTGAGCGATGTGCCGGAAGACCTCGCCGACGGCGACAGCGACACCCTGGGCAGCCTCACTGCCGAGGAAGGCCAGGTACCGCAATGGAACGGCAGCGCCTGGGTTGCGGCCGCCCTCTCGGGCGGTGGCGGCACCGGCGACCACTTTGGCGAGAGCTGGAGCGGCGAGAATGCCGGCGCGGGGCTCTCTATCACCAACTCGGCGGGGAATGGGCTGTACGTCGAGAGCGGCTCGGCTGACGCCTCGGCGGTGTATGCCTACAACGGCGCGGGAGGGCCGGCACTCTACATGCGCAGCACCTCCGGCAACATCATGGAGGCCTATGGCAGCGACCCCGAACGATGCATCTTTTATTTCGAGAACGACGGCGACTTTTTGCTCAAGGGCAGGATATACGAGTCCAGTGCCGACTTTGCGGAGATGCTGCCGGCGGAGGAGGGACTGGAGCCCGGCGACGTGCTGGCCATCAGCGAGGACGGCACACTGGTGCGCAGCACGGCGGCCTACCAATCCTCCGTCGCGGGCGTCTATTCCACCGAGCCCGGCTTTGTCGGCGGCGCCGGACCGGGCGACGACCTCACGGGCAAGGTGCCGCTGGCCATCATGGGCGTGGTGCCGGTCAAGGCCAGCGCGGAGAACGGCGCCATCCGTCCGGGCGACCTACTCGTGGCCTCATCGATCCCCGGCCATGCCATGCGCGCCGGCGGCAACCCGCCGCTGGGTACGGCAATCGGCAAAGCTCTGGCCGGCCTGAGTGAGGACACAGGCATCATCCGCATGCTGGTCACGCTGCACTGACAGAGGGGGAGCCATGAGACTCACACGCACGCACCCGGCGCGCCGGCCTCTGCGGGCCTTGGCCGGCCTGCTCGCCCTGCTCCTGCTGCTCTCCCTCGCCACGGCCGCCACCGCCGAGGAGCCCGAGCCCAGCTTTGCCATCGGTTGGTGGAGCTTGGGCGGTGGTGTCGAGGCCATGGAGAACGGCGGTTACCACCTCGTCGGCGCTGTGAGCCAGCCCAATACCGGGCCTATGCTCAGCGGCGGGGGATACACCCTCACCGGCGGGGTCTGGGGTAGGCTCCGAACAGCAGGGGACTGGCGCGTCTACCTGCCGTATGTCGCTCGCGGGGGCTGAGCCGGTATCGCAGAACTACAGACAGTGGTCAGTAGGCCGTAGACGGCAGGCAGCGAGCATAGAGACAGCCGCCTGTCCACTGCCTACTGGCCACTGTCCACGGCCCACCAACCATTCCATGGCGAGCCTCCGAAAACCATCCACGTTGACGGGTCAGCCCGTTTCCACTAGAATCCGGGCATGTGCCCACGCACCAAGTTGGGGCTGTGTGATCTGGCGAGGGCGGGAGGGCAAGGTGAGGTGGCGTGCCATGCCGGCTCCTGTGTTCCCACCCGGCCCATCTTGAGGTTGGTGATGCCCAGAGAGAGAGTCCTGTTAGCACTATTACTGGTTGCGCACGTATTGCTGGGCATCTACTATAGCGTCGCCATCCCCATCTGGGAGGCGCACGACGAGATCGGGCACTACTACTTTGTGCGCTACCTGGCCCAAAAGCGAGCGCTACCCCCTCCCGGCACCCAACTCGTCGAGGAGAACGACGAGTCGCGCCAGCCTCCTCTCTATCACATCCTGGCCGCCGTGCCCGTAGCGCTCTTGGGAGGCGCTGACGACATCGAGCCCCATCCCAACCCGCACATGCTCTGGCCCAGGGCTCAGGGCGGGGCCAATCGCGTCATCCACGACCCCGAAGCGGAGCGCTGGCCCTATCAGGGCACCACCCTTGCGGTCCACCTTGCCCGCTGGGTGTCGGTTGTCCTGGGCGCCTGCGGCCTGCTCTTCACCTACCAGGCGGCCAAGCTGGTCTTCCCAACCCAGCCGTTGGTGGCCTGGGGCGCCGTCCTCTTCCAGGCTCTGTGGCCCCAATATCGCTTCTCCACGGCTGTGATCAACAACGACATCATGGCTACCGTATGCACAGCCGCGCTCACGTACCTGTTGTTGAGGACATTGGCGGCTACCGTCCCGAAGCAGCAGGATGTCGCCGCCCTGCTGCTGGCCTCAGGGCTTGCCCTCCTCGCCAAGAACACCACACTGGCGATCCTGCCGATCATCGCGTTGGTGTTGGCGGCTACCCTGTTTCGCCTCGGCTCGGCAATGCGCAGGCGGTATCTCCTCGGCCTGGGCGGCGGCGTCCTTGTGGCTGTCGGCATGGTCGGCTGGTGGTATGCCCGGAACCTGTCCGCCGGCTCCGGCATGTTTGGCGGCAGCTATAGCCTGCGGTACATCATAGACCTGCTGACCCTCATGCTGCAGGGGAGGCAGGTGGTGCGCTGGCCGCTGGTGCCCCCGGCGCTGCGGGCCGGTCTGCTTTCCCTGTGGGCCAGTTTTGGCTGGAACAATGTCGGCCTGCCGCTCACCCTCTACGGTGCGGCCGCCGTCTGGGCGGCGCTGGGCGCGCTCGGCCTGGCCATCTGGTATGTGCGCCGTCCGCCACGCAACATGGGCCGTGCTGTTGGCGTCTTGCTCCTGATTGTGGCCTGTACCGTTGCTGCCTGGCTCCTGTTTACCGTGAGCGGCGGCCGGACCGATCTGCCGGGGCGCTATCTGCTGCCTGCTCTGCCGGCCATCAGCATACTGCTTAGCATCGGCTGGAACGCCCTTCTGCCCAAGCCGATCCGAGCGTGGGGTCTGGGCGCGCTGGTGGCTGCCCTTGCTCTACTGGCGGTGCTCATCCCTTCCCGCTACATCGCACCAGCCTATGCCCTGCCGCCCGAGATCAGCGAAGCCGAGGCGCGAGAGTACACCCCCCTGCACCTGACCTTTGGTGGCTTTGCCGAGCTTGTGGGGTATCGCATCGAGGATACGTTTGTGGACCGCGAGAGCACGCTGCACCTTACCCTCGCATGGCGAGCACTGCAGCAGACCGAAACGGACTATAGCCTGGCCGTGCAGGTCTTTGCGCCTAGGCGCCGGCTGCTGGGCGAGGTGCAGACCTTCCCCGGCCGGGGCGCCCTTGCGACCAGTACCTGGCAGCCGGGCACGCTGTTCACCCAGGATGTGGCCGTAAGACTCGACAGCCGCGGGGATCCACCTTTTCTGGCCTGGCTGGAGCTGAGCTTTTTCGACCGGCTGGATGTCGGCCGGCCCATCGCCGTGTACGATGCTCAGGGGAACCAACTGAATCATGGCGCATTGCCGGCGCGCATCAAGGTCCGTGGCGCTCCGGCAGAGCAGCCCGCTCTGCGGCAGGAAGACCTCTGGTTCGGTCCCGCCATTCGCCTTGTGGATGGCCAGGCGGCCCTGGCCGCTGAGGAGGAGGGCACCCAACTGGCATTGGAGCTGCGGTGGGTAGCGGCATCGAGACCCGAGGCCGACTATACAATATCGCTGCAACTGCGCGATAAGCAAGACCGCATCATAGCCCAAGTCGACACTCAGCCACGGAAAGGCACCTTGCCCACTTTGTATTGGGAGCCCGGGGAGGTGATCCCGGATCGCTACGAGCTGCCCCTACCGGCCTCCTTGCCGCCGGATACCTATACCCTGTATCTGTGCGTCTATCACCTGCCTACCCTCCAACGCCTGCCTGCTCGCGACGCGCAGGGGCAGCAGATAACCGCTGACGAGGTCCCTCTCGTAGCTTTGCTGGCCGGCGCCGGCAGCGAGATCGAACTAGCTCCCCTCCACCCCCTGGTCCGAGCGAAGGACAGCGGGTCGGGATTGCTGCAACCGTAGCGCCTGGGGTTGCCCGGGCTCACACACCCCACTCTCCTGCCGCAAAAGCACCTTTGCCGCCAGCGCGAACAGGCGGGGCTGAGCCACTAACACCGGGAACAGAAGCCGGCCCAACTGGTCGCGATTGTGGGCTGCCAGGACCCCATTCATCCTCGAGTTTGCCAGCTCTAGTAGCAGATCATAGTCGGCAGCGGAGAAGCGATGGAGCAGCTTGCGCACCAGCAGATGCAGGTCGAGTTCCCGGCGCAGGGCCAGCAGCTCCCGGTGGTAGGCGCTCTGGCGCAGAATGGCCCGTACCGCCGCCTCCGCACCGCACAGCCCGGTGACTACCCCGCCCACGGTTGTCACCTTGACCTGGCCGGCAGCATCCCCCACCAGAAAGGCCCGGGAGCCACCCACTGTGCAAGAGACGGGGCGCTCAGACATGGAGAAGGGGACCAGAGCATCCTGATACTCTAGCGCCTGCAGCCCTTGTTCCTCCAAAAAGCCGTCCAGGCTTTGCTGCGCCTGCGCCTCGTCTTCGGCGATCAGGCCGACCACCGCCCGCTCGGCCGATTCCGGCACCAGCCAATAGAAATAGCGCGTTGAGGCCGGGTCGAACCAGACCTGGGTCACATCGGGCCGGGCCCAGCAGGGCATAGCCACCTGCGCCTGGCGCAGCGACATCGTCCGCCGTGCTCCCAGCCCTAGCGACTGGGCCACACGGCTAGAGACGCCGTCGGCCCCAATCAGGGCCTGCGCATGCACCTTTTCTATGGGCCGCCCGCCGGCATCTTCTAGAGAGAGGAGAACACCGTCGCCGGCCGGCTCCAGCCCTGTGAACCGTCGCCCCAGGTTCAGCGTGGCCCCCGCTGCGACGGCCTTTTCCGCCAGCAGTTGCACCAAGCGCGAGCGCTCGACGATCAGATCGGGCTCCTGGAAGGAGACGGCCAGCGAACGGCGAGCGGAATAGAGTTCGATCGTGTGAGTGCGGTTGACAATGGCCTGTACGGGGGTGAAACCAAGAACACGGTTGGTCTGACCGGTCAGGATCAGCGTGCGCGCTGGGGGCCCGAGCTCCTCGTTCTCGTCATAGACCTGAGCGGGGACGCCCGCTTTCGCCAGCCGGTAAGCGGCGAACAGCCCGGCGGTTGACGCGCCGATGATGACGACCGGCCGGCAGGTTGCAGATGGTGTGTTACCCATGATCACCAGAGTATCCGATTTCCGAGAATTCACTAACCACAAAGATCACCAAGATCACACGAAGGGGGGATATAGATTCTTAGAGTTCTTTGTGTCCTTCGTGTTCGATGCTTTTCGTTCCTTGCCAGGGCATCAAAAGCCCGACGCCCCATCAACGGCCGCCCAAAGTCAGCATGTCCACGACCGTCTTGCCCAGAATAACCAGGTCGAGCCAGATGGACTGATGCTTGATATAGTACAGGTCATACTGGAGCCGGATGAGCGCATCCTCTTTGGAGGCGGCATACCCCTGCCGGATCAGCGCCCAGCCGGCCATACCCGGCCGCACAGCGTGACGGATGCGGTAAAAGGGCATCTCGCGCGCCAGCTCTTCCACAAACTCGGGACGCTCCGGCCGCGGTCCGACGGGGCTCATCTCGCCCCTCAGAATATTGATAAACTGCGGGAATTCGTCAATGTGCGTCTTGCGCAGAAGGCGCCCCACGCGGGTAACGCGGGGGTCGTCCTCCTGGGCCCACACGGCCTGCCCGTTCTCAGCGTCGGGCACCATAGTTCGGAACTTGAAGACGCGGAACAAGCGCCCCCCCTTGCCCACGCGCTCTTGCGAGTAAAAGATGGGTCCGGGCGAATCCAGATAGATGGCGAGAGCGATGAACGGGAAAGCGATGGCTAGGAAGACGAGGCCCAAGCCGGCCAGCGCGATGTCCATCGCCCGGCGCAGCAACGGAAAGAGGCCACCCGTCGATGGGGGCTGGATGGGCATGGCCACGTACCAACTATCGCCCACATGCTCGACAGGCACGCGCCCGGTGAGTTGCTCGTACAGGACGGCCATAGGGACAATCTCTACCCCTAACTCGAGGCAATCAAGCAAGACGGGCAAGAGCTCGCCATTGGCCTCATGCGTGATAGCCAGCACCAGGGTGGAAACACCGTGCCCGGCGATAAGGTCTTTGAGAGCATAGCGATCGCCCAGAACGCGCATAGGGCGGGCGTTGGCCGCCTCTGCCGCGCTGCGCAGCCCACTTGGGGCGCCGGCCACGATCGTGCGCTGCTTTTTCTCCGGCGCATCATCCACAAAGCCCAGGACCTCATAGGTGCCGTCGCCGTACTGGCGCAGGGCCTGGACGATCGCCCGGCCGCTCTGCCCGGCACCGATCACGAGCGTGCGCCGGCGAAAACGCCCGCCCGTCAGTGTGCGCGCATAGGCGCTGCGCCAGAGCACCTCGCCCAACAGGGTAAAGAGCACGAACAGTGTAGGCAGCAAGCGCAACAAGCGCAGCTCATTGGTCTGTACGCCTCTCAGGCGGATAGCGTAGGACGGAATCGACAGCAGGAAAAAAGCCAGCAGATAGATGAGCCCCAAGACGGCTGCGGTAGCCAACAGCCTCCGGTGAGACTGTCGCACCTGAGCAGCAAGCCGCAGGTCATAGCCGCCATTCACCGCCCACAGCGCCAGCCAGACCGCCCCCAGGACCAGGAACCAGGGGCTATACTGCCCGAGCGCTTCGCGTCCAAAGGCGACATCCGCCGTGACGGCAGACCAGGCGGCCAGCGCGCCGACGCCCGCGCACAGCAAGGCCAGCACATCGCCCAACAGCAGGACCAATCGCCGATCGGCGGAGCGCAGCCCAGCACCTATGATCGGCCAGCGCCCGAGTGCCTGGGGCGTGTGCAAAGCTTGGGCCATGGTATCTCCCGTGTCTGGAATGAAGGTGTGCTGCATCGTTTTCCACCTGCTCAATACCCGGCAGCGATGAGTCCGGGTAGATCTGCGGCGATTCGCTCCCAGTCATAGCGGGTACAGACCAGATCCTGGGCTGCTCGGGTCCGCTCGGAATAGGCCGCGGGGTCAGCCAGTATCTGCGTAATAGTCGCTACCGTCTCCTGCGCGCCCTGCGCCACATTAACCAGGTCGCCGGCAATAGCCCGCACCTCCTGCAGCGGCGTCGCCACAATCGGCTTGCCCAGCGCCGCATACTCGAACAGCTTGAGCGGCGCGGCATAATCGCCGATCGGCCCCGGCGCAAAGGGAATCAGGCAGACATCCATGGCGCCCACATAGCCCAGATTCTTTGGGTAGGGCACCGGCCCCGTCACCACCACGTTGGGCAGCGCGCGCCGGGCCACCTCCTCCTGCAGCCAGGCCAGCCGCCGCCCGCCACCAACGACCAGAAACGTGCTCTGGGGGAGCCGCGAAGCCGCCTCCAGGATCAGGTCCAGATCCACAAAGTACTCCAGGGCGCCCACAAAGCCGACAACCGGGCCCGCGAGTTGGCTGCGGATATCTCGCCCATCGGCCCGCTGCACGGCGGCGACATCAACGCCGTTGGGAATGACGCGGACGCGACCTGGTAGTAGCGGCGCCAGGGTCAGCGACGGCGTCGTAACCAGATCGCTAGTCAACGCCAGGCGGTTGAAGAACCAGCGGGCAAACGGGGTGAGCAGGGGAGCAAAGCGCCCCGCCTCCACCGCAAACATCGCCAGCAGATCGTCGGCCACATCAAAGACCACCCGGCAACGGCCGCGAACCACCGAGGCGAGCACCAACTGCGGAAAGTTGTAGAGCAAGAGGACATCGATCTGATGCCTCTGGACCATCTCGCCCACAAAGCGCCGGGTGGCCAGGGTTACCAACCCCTTCTTGACCAGCTTTTCCAGAGGGAAAGACACATTCCACAGCGGCACCGGTACTTCATGCACCGTCATCCCCGCGGGCAGAGGCACCGCCACATCCGTATAGTTCGTCTCGCCCGAGCCCGGCCGGGGCGGAGCCTCCAGCACGTGCACCCGGTGCCCCTGGCGGCAGAGGGCGCTCAGCAACTGGTGATAGCGCGACCAGTTCGCCGAGCGCCAGCGCGCCAGATATGGGAATAGAACATTCATACACAGCCCCTTCGCGCCGCCCCCGTCAATCCCGCGCTCGCAGCCACCTGCCCCTCGAGAGCGGAGCCAGAAGAACACTCCACCCCCAGACCAAGAGATAGAGCGGCGAGAGAAGCAGAGCCCGGGCGAAAAAGCGCCGCTCCTTGACCACGAGCAGGCCCGAGAGATAGTAAGCCGCATCCACGGCCAGGGCCAGGCCGGCAACGCTTCGCAACAGGCCGGCCAACCACAGCGGTTGCAGCGGAAGCAACAGTAGAACCGCCAGCAGAGCAAGCTTGGCGGCCGTCAACAACGTCTTGGGTTTGGCGAGCAGCGCCCAAAGCAGCGCCCACGCCGGCGGGCCGCCCCGCAGCGCCAGGCCCACGATGCTCCGCCAATACAGGCGCCAGACCTCCGCCTGCCCTTGCAGCCAGCGCGCCCGCTGGCGCGAGGCCCGTGCAGGACTCTCCGGCTTGGGGTCATAGAGAACAGCGCCGGGCACGAACTCGACCCGCACCCCCATCTGCGCCAGCCGTAAGGACATCTCGATATCTTCCGTGCGCGTGCAGAGGCCGCGCACGACCTCCCGCAACAGTGACGGGCGCAAAGCCATGCCCGTGCCACGCAGAGGTACCGGCCAGCCCAAGCGCTGCCGTATCTTATCACCGATTTGTTGCGAGAGCAACTCGGAGTAGGCCGCAATGGCCGCCGCCGGGGAGCGCCCCACGCCGCTGGGGTGGACGAAGGCCTGCACGGCATGCGCGCCGCGAGCAAAGCGCTCAGCGATGGCCGGCACGAACCCATCGTTGATGCGCGAGTCGGCATCGAGGATCACAACAATATCGCAGGCATCCAACTCTTCGGCGGCCACCTCGGCAAACCACGCCAGCGCCGCCCCCTTGCCGCCGGCGCCGCAGTCGCGCTCGTACACGCGCGCACCGGCCTTGGCGGCCAGGCTCGCCGTCGCGTCCGTGCAGTGGTCGGCGATGAGATAGACGGAGTCGGCACGGCCGGCGAGGTGGCGGATAGTGTCACCAATCGAAGTGGCTTCGTCGTGGGCCGCGATGAGCAATGCTGCTCTCATCTCACTCTACCCCCAGGTGTGGCTGGCGCTAGCTCCTCTCGCTCATGAATCCCCACTCCTAAGGCCATCTATTACTCGCCTCAATCTCTGCAGCACAACAACCGTCCTCTCACAGTGAAGCATAGCCCTTTGAGGTATCCGGTCCATAGCCAGCGGCTGAGGCTCACTACTCCTGCAACCGCAAAGCCGATGAACACGATGGTTGCGACGTCGAATAACACATTGGACAGAAACAAGTGCTTTATCGGGTCCGCTCGCCCATCGGCCAGGAACACCAGTTCCATATCCACGAACGTGGCTACAGTGGCCAAGAGGCCTACCAGAGCAAAGTCATGCCCACTGCGGTTCCGCGCGACCTCTCTCAAGAACACTGCGCCGTATACCACAAGGGTCAACCACAGCCACCCGCCGCGGGGAAAATGCCGGACCTTGATCTCGGCCCAGAGGTTGAGTGGGGGCGAGTACAGTTTCGTGTCCTGGCGCGGGTCACCGGCTGCTATTTTGCCCAGGTAATTCAGCACGGTCTCTTGCATTGTCCTCGCAGCATAGGCGGTCATCCGGACTGCAATCCCGGGTTCTCTGGCAATCACTTTAACTGTGTTCAGGAACGTCAGTTTGCTCTCATACCGCCGAAGGCACTCACCGCCCTCCGGCAACCCCGCGGGCTTGCCGATACACTCCATACCATCCGCCATACCCAGTTCCGCAAGTCTCTGGGATGGCGCATCGCTGAAGGTGAAGGCGCCGCAGAACAGGCTCTGGTACCTATTGATCTTGCCTTGGAAAGGCTCAGGGCGGCAAAGCAGAACGGCAAATGCAGTGAGCACTGTCGCTATGAGAACACCAGCAGAAACCAACACAACGTGACCCAGCTTACGATGGGCGCCGCATGAGTACAACAGGAAGGGAGTCCCAAGGGCAGGCCAGTAGGCATTGCTCGCCTTAGCACTGGCCAACAGGCACAGGGATACCAGGCCGGCCAGAAACCTCAAGACCGGCCTCCCCCTGAACCCTACCAGTGACAGCAAAAAAGCGAAAAGATAGATGAAGGAGCCCGTCTCGAAATAGAAACTGTTCAAATAGGCCACATAGTTGGTGGTCACAAACAGCAGGCTCAGCGCACCCACAGAGGTGGCGAGCAAAGCCGTCTTGATCAGCGCATCTTTGACATTGATCTCTATCAGCCGGATGGTGAGAAACAGATACAGGCAAAGCAAAAGCCTCGGAATGAGGCCTACGCTTGTGAGGTAAAGCACCTCGCGCGAGAGCAAGAGGTAGTTCAGAAAGACCCCAGGCACCCACAGCAAGACAGATGTGCTGCGCATGGATGCGTAACCGGGGAAATCCAGCTTCCAGGCAGGCAGCCAGTAGTTGAAGAAGCGCCTGCTCCAATTCTCGGGCTGGCTCTGGCGATCAGGCCAGTTGGACTCGAACTCTACCGGCCCTGAAGTGAACCACGTCATTCCTCGAGTGAAATCCCCGTTATCAGCCAAGCCAACATCGTGCTGGAGATAGAGCCCAACAACGACGAAGAAGAGCCATGTCAAGACAAGTATCTTGTACAGGTGACGCATTATCGAGGGACCTTCCTGTATCAATTCTGGTCTTTATGAGGCACCCAAGGCTCACCCCACTTCTCCTCGTACAGCTTCTTGTTGCGCTCGAACAAGCTACGATACTCAGCCTCTCCCAGCTTGGCAAACGAAGCCATGCCCTCGTGATGCACAAAGACGTCCTGGGCGCAGATCACGCGATACCCAGCCTGACGCACACGCCGTGCATAGTCATCATCCTCAAACATGCCCAGTCCAAAGCGCTCGTCCAGCGGGCCAATCTGATCCACAATATCCCGACGCATGGCGACGCAGTACATGGCCAGGACTCTGATGTCAAAGGTTTTCCCCTCGTGGGCCTGCGTATAGGCCCGGGCGAAAGCGGGCATATCGCGGAGGTCCTGATAGGCGACATCGATTTTGGCTTCGTTGCCAGTCCAATTCGTTACCGGGCCCACAATGCCGACCTCAGGACGGCGGGCGTGGCGCAGCAAACGGCATAGCCAGCCTCTTGGCACAACCGTATCGTTGTTGAGCAGAACCACAAACTCGCTGTCTTGGGTCTGCTGCAAGCCTAGGTTATTCGCCGCAGCGAACCCGCGGTTCTCGTCGTTGAGAATCAGCCTGACGCGACGGTCTCGCTGAGCCAACTCTTCCAGGTACTCGACGGTGCCATCCTTCGAGGCATTATCTACCACAACCACTTCCATATTCGGCCAGGTCTGATCCTCGAGGATGGAATCGATGCACCTCCGCGTGTGGTTGAGACCGTTCCAGGTCACAACGATGATCGACGCCTTGCCGTACAGGGAGCGAATGCCTTCATCGAACGCTCGATAGCGCATGTCCCACGTATTCTGCCGTGCAATGACTCTACGCATAGCGGCACGCTCGGTCGAGTCCTCCGCTAGCGCCTGCTCCAAGAGAGCTATGAATTGATCGGTTGTGGTGTACTGATACACCACCTCAGCCAAACTCGCGAGTTCAGGCAGTGCTGTAGCGACAACGGGCTTTCCAGCGCTCAGATACTCAAAGACCTTGACGGGATTAGTGGCCTCTGTCAGCGGAGTGTTCAGGAAAGGGATCGTGCACACATCGATCCCAGCGAGGTAAGCGGGCAGTTCTTGGTATGGCACCTCGCCGGGCAAGAGCACATTCGGCAACCGCTCCAGGTTACGTAGGTCAGCACCGAAGGTATGCCCAATGAGCACAAAAGACCACTCAGGGTGACGCAGTGCCGCCAGGCGAACTGCCTCTGTATCGAACCACTCGGCGATTGCGCCATAATAGCCTATGACCGGGCGCGGCAGATGAGCGAGAGGGCTCGCGCTCCGGTCCGGCAGGTTGCTAAAGTGGGCGTAATCACCCGCGTTGGGTATCAGTAAGCAGTGGGCTTGGGATTTGCTCACCTTCTCGTACAGGTGCCTGGAAGTCGCTACAACCAAGTCGCCGCGTTGCACCAGTTTGGATTCGTGAGATAGCGCGGCCGAGGAATTGGTCTGAAAGCCACTGTGATCGTCCATGCAATCGTAGACGATCTTCCAACCATAGCACTCTCTCAGAGCAGCAACCAGAGGTTCCCAAAAAGGATGATGGACAATACAGACGGCTTCGACAATGGCCTCACGCCGGGCAAAGTCTTTGAATGCAGCCAGTGCCTCATCCAGCGTGCGGCCCTCCAGGTTGTCCTCATAGATGATGGTGTCGGGATCGCCTGGCAGAGCCAATTCGTAGACTCGCTCTGCAACGGATCGGACTGGTGGAACGGCCTGGGTAAAGCCCATAAACTTGGTGCTCAGATAGAACACGCGATGACCCGCGTAGGCGAAATGAGTGAGCAACTGCTGGGGCCTCTGATAGCGGAAATCCCAGTCAATCACTGGGAAGCAGAGGATGTCGAGGCGCTCTGCTGGAGGCAGGCTGGCCTGATCTGCAGACAAGAGTGCCGCGAGGCCTGCCCTGGTTCGCTGTCGTCGCCGGAGCCAGCGACGCATGCGCAGGGGAAGAACACTCCGGCCAATCGCCTTCACACGGGATCGGGCTGACCAGTAGTAGCCTACCGCTCTCCACCACTTGGAACTATGGATTGCATCCACCTCCCCCGCCAGGCGCTTGACCTGAGCAGCCAGAGTCTCTGACTTGCGTTCCTCCTCTTCCAGCCGCTTGGCTATAACCTGCAGGTTCTGTTCCTTCTCAATCAGATCCTTCTGCGAACGGTGCGCATCCGTTTCCGCATGCACGGCGAGGGCTAGAGCATCTGCCAGGGCAGCAAGCATCTCAGTGCTGCCAGATCCTTCAGCAGCGCTCTCGGCCCAACACGCCGGCAAGCTCACCGGACCCTCCGAAACGCATCCCAACGTGGCCAGCAAGTAACTCTTCTGGGCTTTGGGAATGAGTGGCGACTGATGCAGTCGCAGGATCTGGCTGCACAGGTCCTCACTCATGCCTGGAAGATCGCGGATAAAACCTTCAATCCAAGTCTCGCCCATATACGTGCGCCCGATGGCCGCTAGCCCCGCCGCTACATAGGCAGCGGACAGATTCACGGCAGGCATTTCCTGCCCAAACGGCCAATTGCCCTGCACTGTTTTGGACAGCCGCCAGAGCCAGTACCAGTAGCAGTCTGCATTGGGTACAAGGGTCAACACATACCGGTGGCTTCGGCTGGCCATGCCGCGCAGAAATGCTACCTGCTGGTCAAAAGTGTAGTGCTCAAGCACTCCAGCATTGAACACCAGGTCGTACTGCCGGTCTCCGGGCGACCGGACGTCGCCGAAGAGGAATTCGGCTTTCAGCCCCTCGCGGGCAAAGATCCGGCGTGCATATTCCAGCGCCTGCTCGGAGAAATCCATGAGAGACACATGAAAGGCTCCCGTACGCGCCAGGGCAAGGCTATGCCAGCCCGCACCACACCCGGCCTCGAGTATCCGGCTACCCGACGGTACGAGATCCAAGATCCTGCTCACCAACTCTTCATTCAGGAGGGATAGCCCACAATCCTCCTGCACGATAGGCAAAGAGGCATAGTATTCATCCCATTTCTCTTGCTCTAGCACTCATCCCTCCAAACGTGGCTTGACACCGAGTCACCTGAAATTGAAGCCTGAGGCGGCTTGTGTTGCTCATCTCTCCTGCTCATGGCGCAAGTTTGCCATAGGGCGCCGTTTTCAGCAACTGAGCTGTAGCGAGGCCAGACTGAATAGTTGCTATGGTCCAAGCCAATCCTGTTCTATCCGCCACCGTCACTTGAGGCGCAGGAAGGTCAGGTCGTCGAACCATATCTCACTTTCCCCGTGCGCGCTCACGTACACCTCAGCCCAAATCGCATTGGCAGGCGCGCTTGCCGGCATTTCGTGCCACTGCCAGGTCATACCTACCGGTACCACCTCGATGCTTACCTCTACCAGTTGCAAGTACTCATCCAGCCAGTTGATCTGCAGGCGAGCTAGTTGCTCTTTCCGGTCGGCTCGCGTCCAGTGGCCCACCATATGGAGCTCACCGGGCTCTACAGCGACTCGCTGGAAGAGGCTCGCCGTCCCTTCTACCTGTACAGCAACTTGCCCTGAGTGAGCCGCGGAGTTGGTGCTTTCCGCTTTCGGGCAACCATGGACAAGCCATCGGACTGGGATTCCATCCTGCCCGGTCTCCTCAAAGCCGCCGTTTTCCAGCAATTCCACCGTTTCGCGGTGCTCCGCCCCTCCAGGCATGAAGCGGTATACGTGTACATTGTGGCGCGCGAATTCGAGCCGAGCGTAGGCCTGCAAAAAGTCCTGGTCGAGCTTGGGGAAGAGGAGTTCGGGACAGTAACCCTCAGACGAGGCGGCAGCTCGGTTTGCCTGCCAATCGATCAGCAGGTAATCATAACCTCGCTTCTCGAGAGCCTGAGCCAGATCTTGCCCAGAAAGCTGCTGCGCAATCATTTGCTGCAGTTCCCAAGAACTGGGGGCACACTCAATGGTGGACGTCGAGTATAACCCAGTCTGATTAGTTGCCACGGCCAGCACATGATGCTGTCCATCATCCTGTTGGTCAAGAAACTGCAGAGCATCATAGGTTATCAGGGCACGCGATAGGAAGGCATCGCTCTTCTCCAGCCCAAAGACATAGCGGTATGGGTAGCGATCGGGGATCTGCCACAGGTTCGGAATGTGTGCCAAGCGGGTCGCTCCTGCGTAGAGCAGCAGGGCCGCTACGCCGATTGGGAACAGCCATCGCTTGTGCCACCGTCCTGACAGATGTGTCCACAGGGTATCGATGTTCAGGCTAGCCAGCAGCGCCAGGCAGGGAAGAAAGGGCAAAAGATACCGCAAGTTCTGTACCACCATGAACCATACCCCGACACCCAACCCAGTGAGCGACAGCAGCGCCGTGGTGACCCGCCGTCTGGGCCTACAGCCAATGTAGAGCCATGGCAGCGCCAGAAGAGGTATCCCCCCGGCGATGCCATCGGCCATCTGCGTGTCAAAGGTATGTCCATGGACAACCAGATCCCACGGCAACCGGAGGAAAGCCAGGATCCCCCCGCCACGGCGGTACAAGCCCGAGCTGATAGTCTGAGGCTGCCACTTGCTGCCCGGAAACAGCCCAGTGAGGAAGGGAAAGACAGGGTTGCCCGCCCACAGCGCATCACGGATAAGCCAAGGGGCAGCGAGAGCCAGCGCAGGCAGCCCAAAGCGTAACAGCCCGGTCAAGCTGCGCAGGGAGATCCCATGACGATATGTCATGGCACAACAAAGCAACAAGGCCAGAGGAGCTAGCAGTACTGAGGCGCTGATCTTGGTGCCAAAGGCTAATCCCCCCATGAGCCCGGCAACTATCAGCCAGTCGGGCTCATCCGTCAGCCACCAGCGCAGAGCGGCATACATGGAAGCGGCAGCATACAAGACCACAACCAGATCGTTGTAGGCCGTGCCGGATTCCCACGTGACAAGAGGTACCGAGTAGAAGAGCAATGCGGCCAAGAGCCCTACCCGCCAGCCGCCGATGCGCCATCCCAATACGAGGATCAGGGCCACGGCGAGGAGGCCGAATGTCAGGTGGATGAGGGCCGGTAGCGGCTGCCCAGCCAGGAGCAGGGCCAGGGTGTAGAGCATCTCAGCATAGTGTGCCAGATAGGAGCGATATTGCCCACTGATCTCAACGATGGCATGCTGCTGCACGTAGGTGGCCGGAGCGCTCAGATGATAGGCTAGAGAATCATAGTGGATGCTTGGAGCGATAGCCCACACGAGCCCTCCCCACAAGCAGATAGCCAGAGATGATGCGACCAGAGCGCCGAATCGTAGATCGCGTTCCTTCCAGGTCTCACATAGCCACGATTTGGCTGCGTTAATGTCAGGGGCTATGGACCGAAGCCAGGTAGGTACAAAGAGCAGCGTCGATCCGACCAACAGCCCATAGGCTGCGAGCGGATGGAGCAGGTGCAGCATGCCTAAGCTCAGGGTCAAGAGGGCTAGAGCACCCAACCCTAGAGCTATGCCCAGTATCAGCCTGTCGGCCCAGTCCTTACGCGCAATAGGGGCAATCAGGCCGAGCACCCGGTCGCCCAGGGCCGCTGCGACAACCAGTAGCCAGATCAAGACCAATAGATCGAGGCTTGCCCCGGTCTGTACTACAACGATCAAGGTGAGCATCAGCAGCGACGATGCAGTCAGTAGCAATAACGTCCGCCCGCGGCGATGCTGGCAGGCGAGGCCGCAACCAAGAAAAGCCGCCCCATATACCAGAGCCCACCGGGAGTCATGGGGAGAGTTGTTCAACGGGTGAAGATAGCTCTGGATGGCGGCGCCCACCCCCACTGCCAGGCTTACAGCAGTGCCCGCTATGCCCAACCAAGCCGCTGTTCTCCGAATCACTTCACTCCTCCGCTTGCAAGGTCAGAGGACACTCGCTCTTCGTGTCACCTATCTACAATGGGCTGCCGGCAGCGGTGAAGATGGGTATTGACTGCACACCGGAGCAAGTTGCTGGGCCGGAAGCAGCCCGTCTACTGCATAGGATGTTTTTGCAGAATCCAGTTAAAGGTAGGGAAGAAGGGCAGAACCGCTTTCCATACAACTCTCGGCACTCTGCCCAGGATCCGCCAGCGTCCATCAGACAGGTAAAAGCGCTCAAGCATGGCTATGGTGATGTCTTGGACGGCGAAGGAACGCATCAGACGGTGTAGCCCCCAGTAGTGCCGCAGATGCTCGTAGTAGTGGTCGCCCCGCCCGGCCATCCGCAGGTAGCGATCAGCCAAGGGGCTGGGCAGCCAGTGGAGCAGAGGGAGGGAGTGGTGTGGTTCGATCGGGAATAGCCAGTTGGGCCCGCTGAAAAACACCAGCCCCCCCGGCTTCAGCACCCGATAGATCTCGGCAAACAGGCGTTCATCGTCTGGAACGTGTTCATAGACCTGGGCGCAGATGACGACGTCCACCGAATTGTCGCCGAGCGGCAGGCTCATCGCATCGCCTCTGGCAAACTGGGCTCTGGCACGAGCTGTGGAGTCGACCGCTCTTAGGGCGATTTCGTCATACTCCAAGCCGAGAATTCTGCCGCATAGAGGGGCAATAGCGGACGTGATGAGCCCCGATGAGCAGCCGAGGTCTAGGCATATACAGGATGAGAGGTCGCGGCCCGCCAGGCTTGTGAGCGCATAGGCGATCTTGCGGGCCTGCCAACGGCGGCTGGCTGGATCTCGAACGCGCTCGCAGAGGTTATAAAAGCCCTCCTGATAACCTCGCTCTGTCATCTCGGACTCCCGACTGCTACCCCAAAGGGCCAGTTCATTGTCCTCGATCCGGGCTCTGGGCCTGCAACATGGACTCATACACGGCGGCATACTGCTCTGCCAGGCACTTCCAGTCATAGTGCCGCACGGCCCGCGCACGCGCCCCAGAACTCATCTTGGCCCATTGTGCAGGATGCCCTAGAACGCTCAGAATAGCTTCAGACAACGCCCTTGCGTCAGCCGGAGGAACGAGTACGCCGGCATCATCCGTGATCACATCCCGAATCCCACCGACCGCGCTCGCAACGACCGGCGTACCGCAAGCAAGCGCCTCCATGAGAACGACGCCCTGCCCTTCCTCCAGAGAAGGTAGAATCAGGAGCCTGGCTCGCTGCATCTCGGCCCGGACCTCCTCTTGCGGCCGAAACCCCTGGAATATGACTTTCTGCGCTATCCCCAAGCTGTCCGCCTGGCGCCTCAGCGCTTCATACTCGGGTCCATCCCCCATCAAGAGCAGGCGAAAGGTAGGGAACAGCTTGAACACTTGCGGCATAGCAGCGAGGAGATAGTCAACTCCTTTTCGCTTGATCAAAGAGCCCACAAAAAGGATAGCGTCTTCTCTGGATTCATCCGGCAAAGGGACGAATGCCTCTGTATCCACGCCATTCGGAATGATCTGGATCCTGTCGGCCTGCACGCCGGCTGCTATTGTAGCCTCCCGCAAGGCATGGCTCAGGACCGTGATGCGGTCGCATCGCCGCAGAGCCTGTCGGGTGAACCAGGCGCCTCCGGGCTTCTTGGGCACTTGAAACACATCGCTGCCCTGCAATGTCGCCAAAATCGGGCGATGGTGCATTGGTCTTGCAAGGCACGCACAGGCAGCGGATAGGGTCCAGTGCGCATGGATCAAATCACAGTCCCTGGCCAGCCGGGCTATCGCCAACGTATGCACCAGAACAAAGGCCGGAAGTTGTGCATACCCGTGCGGGTGTTTCTGCAAGCTTACCGGAAGCCCCCCACCTTCTTTGCGAAGGATCTCCCATCTCTCGGGCCGCCAATAGCGGGGGCGCAAAACCTCAATACCCTCCATGCACTCATGAGAGCGAACCCCAGGGCTATGCATGGCGATCACCCGTACGCGAACGCCGCAGCGCGCTATTGCCCTTGCTGACTCCCAGATAAAGGCGCCCTGCCCGTCGCCCAACCAACGGGGAAAAGCAGTCGTGACGATACAGACTCTTGGCGTCATGCGTAAGACCGGGGCTTTCTAAGCAGAAACTGGGCGTGCCAGGTGAGGATCTCTCCGAGTACAGGCCAGCGGGCGGTGCTCGTGGCGAAGTAGCGTGTCGAGACATCCACCGTCTCGAATCCGGCAGTAGCGACCAGCTTCCTCGCTTTGGCAATAGTCATTTTGAACAATCCCCATTTTTGGTAGATATCAGCATACGAATGGGGGTTGGGCGAAACATGGTGAAGGCTGGACACCCATGCGGGCGGTCTTCTCAGCAAAGGAGCCAACCGCATTGCGCACCCCTCCCCCAGATAGTGGAATGGGGAGAACTCGTGGCCCCCACGAAGACTGTAGAATGGTGGAAAGCTCAGGTAGCAGTAACCGCCCTTCCGAAGAACGCGCCATATAGCTGAAAGAAGCATGGCCGGCTCGCTTACATGCTCGATGAGGCTGGCGCAGAACACAACGTCAACGGCTTCGCTACGCAGGGGTATGCAGAGCGCATCCGCCACAAGCTGGCCATGCCGCCCATACGGAACATGGGACGGCCTGACCAGATCCAGGCTGACGACCGTAGCGCCCTGTTTGAGCATCTCCAAGGAATAACCGCCAACGCCGCTGCCCAGATCAAGCAGAACAGCTCCTTCGATATCGACGCCGAATCCTCGGAGATAGCGCAACAGCAGTGTACCTTGCCATGACTGAAAGTTCCGATAGTCCTCCTCGGAACGCAGCCGCCGTCTGCCCAGCCTCCATAACCTCAAAAGATCGCGGATGCTCATTCATCCCCGTCCGACACACAAGCTTCAGAGGTCCGGCCCTCGCTGCCAGCCCCTGTGTTCGATGCGGTTGACAGGTGGCCAAAACCGATCCCACCGTCTTCCCAACGAACACAACGCACATCCAAATCCATCCGCCGCACTCGGTACAGGGTCTCCTCCAGCATCCTGCGGTTCAAGCGCACCAAGTCCGCAATCATGCCAAACAGGCAGACCTGAAAGCTCACGATGATCAGCGTGGCGGCCAAGATGAGGGATTGCACGTGGCCGCTGCCTCTTCCCGTTAGGTAAAAGTACAGGAAGCGGAAACCGAGGGCCAGGCCGCCGGCAATTAGAATTCCTCCCAATGAGAGAAAGACACGCAAGGGGCGATACATTACATAGAAGCGGACGATGGTAACGCCAGAGAGAGAGAGAAAAGACGACAGGCTGCGAATAAGGCGGGAACTGCGGGTCGGTGGGTTGGTGCGTATCGGTACGTAAGCGACCGCCATCCGGCGAGCTCCGGCCTGGATGAGCGTTTCCAGGGTGTAGGTGTACTCGCTGAGCACAGTCAGTCGTAGAGCTGCCTCGCGGGTAAAGGCGCGAAAGCCGCTCGTGGCATCGGGGGTGGGTATGCCCGCTGCCCAACCTACTACCCCGCTACCCAAAGCCTGAAGCCATCGTTTCAGCGGCGAAAAGTGAGCAAGGGTTGCAACGCCCCGATCGCCAACAACAATGTCCGCCTTCTTTTCCAAAATGGGCCGTAGCAGCCGGGCAACGTCCTCGCCCCTATACTGATTGTCGGCATCGGTATTGACGATGATATCGGCGCCGGCTCTCAGTGCTTCCTCCACCCCCGCCACAAAGGCCGAGGCCAACCCGCGGTTCCGTGCAAAGCGCACAATATGCTGGACCCCCAGTTCCCGCGCTACAGCAGCAGTCTGGTCGTTGCTGCCGTCGTCCACCACCAGGAACTCGATCTCATCTACCCCGGGCAATGAACGCGGCAGATCGTGCAGGGTCTGAGGGAGGGTGGATGCCTCATTGTAGCAGGGAATCTGGATGACCAGTTTCAATGGTTGCCTCTTTGGGAACTCTACACAATTGAGGTTGGGTACAGGGAGCAATTCTACCATGCGGCTATGCTTCTGTCAACGATTGACTCGCTCACGAGGTGAGGTTGCCTTGAAGCAGATAGTTGTCAGCATTAACCCATTCGAGGTATTGCTACCATGGCCATTACATTCTATAATGTGAGCACTATCCTGTATATGTGGGCGTCTTCCGCACCAATAGCATTGAGGAGGCAGCACGATGGAGTCACGCAAGCCGGGAAGGCGATTCCTGCGAGCCCTTGGTCTGGGGCTGATTCTCGTTCTGACGGTTCTTTGGCCCGCGCAGGCCGGTTCTACGGTCAAAGACCTCAGCACCAACTTTACTCTCGTGAATCTGGGGGGGGATGAGGCAACGGGTTCCGTAGAATACGTACGGCCCGACGGGACCGCCTGGCGAAGTGTCGAACCCTTCACGATTGCCAAAGCTGGCGGCCAAGTCGTGCTCCGTCAGTACTTTGACGATCAGTTGAGCGACGGGCGAGGCTCGGTGATCGTGAGCGCGGACCAACCCCTAGGGGCCGTTGTGCAGATCCAGGCACGAGGCCAGACTTCAACCAGTGGCGCCTATGTCGGCTTTGACGAGGGAAGTGACTCATTCTACGTTCCCTTGGTTTCTCGCCGGCGGCAGACGGCTTCTGGGATGTCCAACAGCCAGATCGTCATCATGAATACCGGCTCTGATCCGACCTCGGTTACTGTGCAGTTGGTCGATTGGTTTACCGGCCAGACAGCCTACACAAAGTCGGGCATAAACATCAAACCCGGCGCGTCTTTCCTGTACGACCTGGATGACGAGACTGCGCTCCCCACCAATTGGCAAGGTTCAGCAAAGGTGCAGGCATCGGGCGGCCAGATAGCTGTAGTCTCCAATTTCTTTATGGGCTCCCATTGCATGCAGACCTTTAATGGGTTCCCGGCGAGCAGCGTGAGCAAAAAGTGGGTGGTGCCCCTGTTTACATCTCGACTGGCCAACGGCCTGAGTTCGCCCATCACCATTCAGAACGTCAGCAATTCGACCATTCCCGTCGGGGGCGCCAAGGTGACGTTCACGGTGGACCCGACCAGCCCGTCGCAGACGCCGGCAAGTTTCGAGTTGACGAACGATACGCCCATCAAGCCCTCGATGTCCTACGCCTGGAACCCCGTTACCGACATGTCGCTCCCCAGCACATGGCTCGGTTCCTGCCGCATCGAGACAAGCCAAGATACGATCGCTTTTGTCCAGTTGCGCTTTATCGGTACGGACAAGGCCGCCGCTTATGAAGCCATAGATGGCAACAGCACAGACAAAACGGCAGTAATCCCTCTGGTCGCCAAGCGATTAGCTAATGGTTTTGCAACTGCCGTGACGTTGCAGAACCTCAATACAACGGCTGCCGCGTCTGTCGAACTGACGTATCTGCCCTCGGCGGATAGCACATCTACGAAGACGCTCACCCTGACCAAAACCATCCCTCCAGGAGGCTCGCTCATCCAGAACCAGCGGGTTGATAGCAGTGATCCGCAGGGCGTGGATCTGCCCGACGGTTGGCAGGGAACGCTGACAGCCAAGTCCAACCAACCTATCGCCGCCTTTGTGCAGTTGGACTTTCTGGGCTATCCGGGTGACCCCTATATGGCTCACAACGCCTTCACCAAGTAGCAGCGTATCCTACTCAAGGTTAACCAGAGAGCAGGCCAACCGGCTCGTGGCTTACAGCCGGCTGGCCTGCTCCTTGCATCGGGTGGTGCTCTAGAGGCCCTGGCTGGCAAGGCTCGCCCCAGACAGCGCCACCATGGTGTCTACAGAACTTTGACGCGGCAAGGTGCTTGGCACAGATTGCCATGGAGAACGGGATGTTTGTCTATCGTGTAGCAAGATTGGTGCTGTTAGGTTCTACATGCCTATTTCTGATGACCGCTGTCGCCTGTTCGCCCCTTGGCGCCACAGCAACGCCTTCACCGGTATCATCCCCGGTCTCTGCCACCGGCGCGACCCCTTTGGTACCCCAGGCACCGCCGGAGGCACCTGCCCCCGAGCCCGGGAAAGCATCTGTCAGCGGCGTTCTCTACTCTTTCTCGGTCGATCGCAATATCCCTGAGACGGTCTTTTATCTGACTCCTGCGCGCGGCGAGGCGCCTACCGAGCCCCCCACGATCCTTGCCGGGCCTCATCCCGAAGAAGGCGACGTGCGAGGGGTGTCGGATGCTCAGGGGCGGGTGACACTGAACAACGCGCCTCCAGGCAATTACTACATGGCGGTCTGGGCGCCCTACAACTGGATACTGGTCACCGAATCGGATACTGACCCGACACCTCGTCTCATAACATTGTCGGCTGATGGGCGCGAGGATCTTGGGATGCTCTACCTGTGCTGGCCGTGAGTACAGCCACTCTCCGATTCCTCACGTTGGACGAAAGCCTCTGCTCGAAAGCGCTGACATAACCACCGCACGTGCGAGATCATCTGTTGGCGACTGCCGGGCAGCAGGCAATGCATGCCGGCATAGGCCAACGACAGAAGCAGTGCTGTGATGACAAGGCGTGCGGCGGCGCCGGTGAAGCCGATCCGCTGTACGGTCAGGAGTGCCATGCCCCCCGCTAGGAGCGAAAAGACGGCAGGCCCACCGATGGCGCCGAGCACATCACGCAGGGTGATCAACGTGCCCCGGAGAGCGTACCTTTGGCAGGGCCAGGTGATAATCACAATGGTACAGGAATAGGCCAGAGCAACACCTTTGGCTCCGTAAGGCAACCCCAGGAAGAAGGAAGCGACGATCAAAGCCGAGCTAACCAACCCCCAACGCAAACGGTCTGTGCGGCCGAGGGAGGCCTGCAACCAACCCTGCGTGCTGTATAGCGGCTGCAGCAAGGCCGAGATGCCCAGCAGACGGAACACCGCGGTCGCCTCGGTCCACCTCTCGCCCAGAACCACTCGGATGAGGTCTTGCGACTCCACAATCATTAGCGCCGCGATCGGCATGGTTACAAAGGCTATTGCCGAGATGATCTGCAGGTAGAGCCTCCTGTACTCCTTGGGAGCATCCTGCAGACGGCTCAAAGCCGGCACGGCAACCGCAGCGATCGGGGTGCTGATGGTGACCACCGGAAGCGAGAAAAGCTTGTAGGCCCGGTCATACAGGCCCAACTGCCCCTCACCCCAGGCTCGGCCGATCAGGACGCTATCCAAGTTGCGGGCCAGGTAATGGGCGAGATTAAAGCCTACCAGGTTCCCGCCTAGCCCCAGCAGTGAACGTATTCCTGTAGCTCGCCTTGGCCGCCCTGGCCGCCACCGGCAGATGGCCCATAGTGCTGCCGTCCAAACAAGCTGGCCGGCTACGATGTTGAGGATTAGGGACCAGTAACCCTTTCCTGCCAAAGCGAGCACGATGCCGACCAAGGCGTTCACTATGAGGACGGCGACATCGACTATCGCCAGTGCCCCAAAGCGCATCTGCCTCAGCAACCATGCCTGCTGCTGAGCAGCCAAGCCGCTCAGGAGAAACATCGGAGCCATCGCGCAGGTCACCGGTGCAAGACGGGGCTCACGGTAGAATCCCGCGATGAAGGGTGAAAGTCCCATCGTGATGCCGGTCAGCAACAGGCCAACGCCGGCATTGGCCCAGAATAGGGCACTCGCCTGTTCCTGGGTGATGACCTCTCTCTGCACGACGCCAAGCGATAGACCCAGATCCCTGAATACCGTCAGGAGGGCTATGACTGCATTCACCATGGCCAAGAGCCCATAATCCGAAGGCGTCAACACACGAGCCAGGACCATGGTGACCAGAAAAGTAATGGCTTGCTTGGCCACCTGAGCAGCCACTATTACTGCACCGCCGCGAGCCGTGCGGGCTTGCAGATCCGCCACCAACTGCCCGGCGCCGAGAGTGCCGCTTTCCCTGCTTGGCACCGAGACCCTCAGATCAGCCATTGGCCCTGTTTGCTTCCGAGGGCCTGCTCCCAGCACGCGCTCTGAGGAGAGCCGGCAAATGTGCAGTATTGCCCATCGTCAGATGCCGGTTAGCCCGCAAACGGTGAATTGCAGGCTGGGATCCTGCCGGCACCATACTCAGCGTGCAGCAATCCCCGTCGTACCAGGTGCTCCACCACCTGCCGCGCGCTCTCCTCCAGCGTCACCCCCACCGTCTCCACCACCACATCCGGCGCCGCCGGCTCCTCATAGGGATCATCGATCCCCGTCACGCCCTTTACCTCGCCGCGCCGCGCCCGCGCATACAGCCCCTTCACATCCCGCTGCTCGCACACCTCCAGCGGCGTCTTGACGAACACCAAGGCAAAGCGTTCCGCCCCCACCATCTCGCGCACCTGGTTGCGGGTGGCCTCGTAGGGGCTGATGGCCGCGCAGATGGCCACGCCGCGATGGCGCACGATCTCGGAGGCGACAAAACCGATGCGCCGGATGTTGGTGTCGCGGTCCTCCTTGGAGAAGCCCAGACCCTTGGAGAGGTGAGTGCGCACAACGTCGCCGTCCAGGACCGTCGCCTGCCGCCCGTGCTCCATCAGCAGCACGGCCAGGATCTCGGCAATGGTGGATTTGCCCGCGCCGCTAAGGCCGGTGAACCAGACGCAAAAGCCCTGTTTGTGCTGGGACAGCGAGACCTCGCCCAGGATGCTCGCGACCTCGGGCCGGGTGAACCATGCGGGCAGCGGGCGACCCTGGGCCAGGTACTCATCCCGCACCTGGGTGCCCGAGAAGGAGAGGTAGCGCTGCCCGTCGAGCCGGTCGGCCTCCTCGTAACGGTCCTCGTCGGGCAGGTAGACCATCTCTTTGAAGGGTAC